>JALUUO010000067.1 GCA_027021335.1 Nitrospirota bacterium | reverse complement strand
CACGTTTTATGGTAGAGTTTTTTAAAGAGTATCAAACATTACAATCAGGTCTAACCATGGGGCAATGGCTTTCCATCCCTCTGTTCATTGTCTCAGTAATGTTATTTATGTGGAGGCAAAAGGCAGGAAAATGCATCCATTAATTAGAGAGAGGTAAAATGAAAACGATTAATTTAAGAGAAACAAAAACATTTGATGACAAGGCGTTCAAACGTTTTCTGCTGCATGATTCCCCATACTTCAGAATACTGAATTTCAACCTTAAAGCCGGACAGATTTTTCCTGTTCATTCTCATCCTACAGACGGCCAGGTAAGTATTCATGTAATAGATGGAAAAGGAGAGTTCCTGGGAGAAAAAAGTCTTGCAATACCAGCCGAAGCTGGAGATATTTTAGTTTCCGAAATTAATGAGCCACATGGCGTAAAAGCAGAAACAGACATGCGGATACTGGTAACGATCGCTCCGCCTTTTTAAGGGCTAGTTCTATAAGATGTCCAAGTAGAACCAGCCCCAGGACATTTCTGACTTTAGGCGTTGTATTACATGCCAGGCGGCAGGTCTGAAAGTTGTGCGGCATCAGTAAGTACGATCTGCGGTTTGCCGTTTTCGTTTTGAGGGTAGAGACTTGCCTTGCCCGTAACATAAACATATCCGCGGCCTTTGCCAGAGTACCGCTTTTCTATAAGGCTCAGAATGTGTTGGGAAGGCGCCGACTCGCGATCTGGAATCCAGAGATTGAACTTATGTTTGATCGAGCCTGCATAAATTAAGGCTCCACTGCCAGGCCGTTTGTTTATTCCACCCTGCAGGTCACAGAAGACAGTTATTTTATTGCCGTTTTTTGCTGCCTCGACTATGTTTTCATAATCAAGCCTAACGGATTGAACTCCTGACTGGAGTCCAAACTTTCTGAAGTCCTGCACAATGCTTTCCCGAAGGTGCCACCATGGCACCAGCTCCTCATAGTTACGGGTTTTGCCCCCGGCGTTTGTCTCAGAATTCCAGATCGCAGCAGCTTTGGCCTGTGCAGCTGCTTCAGCAGACATGAATTCGTTATGATAAAGGCGGGAACGGCCGTACTTTACAAAATATGGGCTCCATCCGGTCTTCACTGCTTCAAGATTATAGTTCGCTCCATCTTTATATACGTAGCAGATCAACCTTCCATAGTTTCCTCTGTGCTTTTGCAGGCAAACATTAACCGGATCATTTGTATCAAATTCTATATCCACTTTAATTTCGGCGCCTGCAGCCGGAAAACCGTCTTTTTCCACTCCAAAGTAGTTCTTAGCCCAAGCGGATGCAAGTTTACCTGCATTTGTTACCGGCTTTGAGCCGCCGGCCCAGCTTTCCTCAGTATCAAGGGAGGCAAGACGGAGTGATTCAACTTCACCATTGATTTCGACCTTGACAGTATCACCGTCAATTACTTTAGTGAGCTTGAGTCCTTTAATATTTGTTCCTTGCATAGTATTCTCCTTTTAAAATGCAGTTTCACTCTTCTCCAAAATGTACTTTTGAAAACAAGTTATTTTGGGACCGGTCCTTACTTTAAAATATAGCGATAGATTTTTTAGGCGGGGTTATTTGAACTTAATTTCAGGATTACCACTAAAAGGTTTTCCGGTAAGCAGCTCATAACATATTTGACAACAGGCATAGTAAATTTTGCCTTCGTTTTCAATTTTTCCGAACATTTCTTTTTCTATGAGCCTTTTTCCGCACATCTTACAAGATTTTCTATCCTCTTCATTTATATTCATTAGGTATTAATCTCCTTGGCCTAAAAATCGCGAAGTAAACCGCAGGAGCAAAAATATTATCCCCCACATAATTAAAGGATACCATTTCAATATGTAAAGTCAAGCATTCAGTGTATAACATGGCGGGGCTATTGACATTTTTATCAACGGGCAACTATACTTTAAAAATCACAGGTTCTTGCAAAAGAATAATAGGGAATCCAGTGAAAATCTGGAGTGGGCCCGCCGCTGTAATCAGGGACGAAAGCCGCAAAAAGTCACTATTCAGTTAAAACTGGGTGGGAAGGCGTGGCAAGTAGATTGATCTGAAAACCAGAAGACCTGCCTGTAGATATTAGAATTGTTGCGATCTTCGTGGAACCAAGATTGCTAAAAACGTTTGTGGATTAAAAAAAGGGACAATCCCCAAGCTCATGGTCTGAGTTTGGGGATTTTTTTGTGGACAAAACAAGCGAAAAGGAGGTGAAACCAAATGCAAGAAGAAGCTTTAATGACAGGAAATTCAGGTAAGACCGACTCGTTACTTGCTGTTACTGGTTTGATGATTGCGATTTTTATGACAGTTTTTATGATAATCGTAGTTTATGGGGTTGATGCCGCAATGCCTGGTGTACACGATATGTTTCATGATTTTAGACATTCAATCGGCATTCAATGCCACTAATAATCATCTGTCTCCCCAGGCTTGTCCTATCAGGGGAGACAGCTTATTTTGCAATGTGAGGATAATAAAGTGAGCCAAAGGTCGACTAATTTACTTAGAGGTATTTTCGTGGGAACCATGTCAGGCATGATATGGGGGGTTTTAGTTTTAATTATCTCTTCATTTACGCAACTTTTTGCTTTTGACTTTAGTTTTTTCAATGATATTTTCGTCTTTATTGTAGGCGGAGCTGGTTTTGGTCTTTTACTTGGTGCATTTCTGGAAGCATCCAAAAATAAACTTCCGTTTCAACCAATTATGGCTCAGTCGATAACCGTGTCTGTTGGTATCTGGTTTTTATTTTTTACTGGAGGCTTGTTATTACATATTTTAAAGCCGGATAGATACCATATGGAAGGCAGTCAGCATTTACAGGGTTTTCTCTTGAGTATTCTTCTTGGTTTGATTTTCGGTTTTTTTTGGATTTCTTTTTCAAAGAATTTAAAGAATATTTAAAGAAGATATGAGAAAGACTCTAAGCATAAATAAGAATTAGAAGTATATAAAACTCATCTGCAGGAAGCCCCAAAAGGCTTGTTAAAAAGGGAAAACGGTGAAAAACCGTTGCGGACCCGCCGCTGTAACCGGGGACGAAAACCGCAAGTAGAAAACCCACTGTCCTATGTTTGGACGGGAAGGCGCGGCAAGTAGAATGATCCGGAAGCCAGAAGACCTGCCTGCAAGTGTATAAACCCAAAATGAGCTTTTTTAGGCTCAACAACTCTTCGTGGATAAAGGAGGAGGGTATATTTGAATCGTGGATAAAAACGGAATCCCCGAACCTCTCAAGTAAGGTCCGGGGATTTTTTTGTGATAAACAGATAAGAAAGGAGATATTATCTCCTTAATTTTTAATCTAATATAAAGGAGAGAAAAATGATTGCGCCATTTGTTACACGCTGTCTACCTGCTTTGTTTATATTCTGTTTTTTGTTTCCATCTTTAGTTTTTGCTGAAGGTGGTGGCAAGGAGGGCAGTAAAGATGACAGTAAATTTCTTTTGTTGGAGGAAAAGACCAGGGATTTGGATGAGCGGTTACGTGAACTGGAATCCAGAGCGGTTCTTTCCGAGCCGGAACTGCTTGTCAAGCAAAAAGAGATATCGGTCTGTGATAACGGTCATGAATATGACGGAGCACGTGAAGGGAAGTGTCCGCTGGACGGACTGCCCCTGGTAAAGAGTTTTACGTATCAGAGGGAGAAAGTATACAGGAGACAGACAATCAGTGAAAAGATTGAGGAGGTCCTGGCAGGTGAAGCAAAAAAAGGGGTTAGCATAGGTGTCAGCGGAACAGCGACGGCTCAGGAAGCCGTGCGATTAAAAGGAAACAGCAATGAGGCTGATGGTGACCTGTTCGGTGTAGGATCCATGGATGTTTTCTTTATCGCAAAACCTGCACTTTATACGATGTTTTTTATAGACATAGAAGCTATAGGAGGATACTCGCCGGATAAGCTGATAGATAACATTTCCGGACTAAACAGTGACAACGCGAGGCGAAAGGATGCAAGAGACATAGATGGCAGGGAGATGAATTTACGCGAAGCTTGGTTGAGTACAGAGCTGCTCGGTCAACGTTTGACTGTTACCGGCGGTATCCTTGATCTTACCAACTATTTTGATTCCAACACGGTTGCAAATGATGAAACAACACAGTTTATTACAGATACGCTTGTCAATAACCCGCTCCTAGCGGCGCCTGCCAATAATGGGGCCGGGTTGACAGCGGTTTTCGATCCCAAGGTAGGAATAGTATTTAAAGCAGGTATACAACGCGGAGAAAACGCGGAAAACAATATGACGGAAAAGAATTATTCCGTCGTCGAAATCGACTACCTGTCGCATTTTGGAGGCCTGCCTGAAGGGCATTACAGAATATGGTACAGGTTTAACGAAAACACAAAGCGTGAAAACATGGCCTGGGGCACGAGTATTGATCAGAAGTTAACCCCCTCAATAACATTGTTTGGCAGATTCGGGCAACAATTTACTTCAAAAGATTTCAAACGGGATGACTATTTTTATAGTGGAGGTGTCCAGTTTAAAACCCCTTATGTTATAGGCCTTCAGGATGCATGGGCAATAGGTTTCCAGTCTACGGATATGGCATCAGGCGAAGATGAAACACTTTTAGAAGGATATTATAATCTCTTCCTTACCGATAACTTGAAGACTTCGTTTCATCTGCAGTACCTGGCTGACTCTAATGTCGGTGGTGCAAGGAAGAGCTACGTTCTTCCGGGGCTTAGGGTGCAGGTTGATTTTTAATTTTTTACCTACTTGTGTTGTTTAAATAAAACTATAACTGATGAAATTTATCAATTAAGGAGGATTGAAATGAAGAAGGTTGTTCTGTTTCTGTTTACTGTTTTATTTTTTTGTCAGCCTTTAAAGAAATCTTTTGGAGAAGAAGTTGTAATAAAAGATCCAAGGTCCGTATGTGTGATTGTTAATCGTGATTCCAACGATATCAGTTTTATGGATTTAAAGACCAAGAAGATAGTTGGAAGGGTGTTTTTGGGTAAGTGGGTTAATCCGCATATGGCCGCAATGACTCCTGATGGACGTCGGGTGGTAACAGGAGGAACAAGGGCAAATAAGGCTTACATTATTGATGTGGCAACTATGAAACTGATTAAAACAATACCTGTTGATATTGCACCGGAACATCTGGCCGTTACACCTGACAGCCGCTTTTACTACCAGGGCAACCCTGATGGTGATTCTGTTTCGATTATTGACCTGGTTTCCTTAAAACTCATAAAAAATTTAAGAGGATTTGCTGAGCCGTTAAATATTACTTTTCTGCCTGACGGTTCAAAAGCCTATGTTGCAAACTACGGAGCTCACTGGGTGGGTGTGATAGATGTTAAAAGGCATGAATTATTAAAGAAAATAAGAATAAGAGCAGTGCCTGGCGTCAGTAAACTCGATCCCAAAAAATACTTGAGTGATATAAGGGGCATATCCAATGCTTCTATCACAAGGGATGGAAGATATCTTTATGCCGCAGACGGAGATTTAGGTGTTGTAGGCGTAATTGATACCAGAGAGGATAAGATTGTTAAGGTTATTAAGGTGGGAGCTGATCCCTGGCGGGCTTATCCAAGTTCGGATGGAACTAAAATGGTTGTACCCAATAACGGAGATGAAACCATATCTATTATTGACATCAAGAAAAATAAAGTCGTTGCCACGTTAGAAGCAGGACCTGATATGGTCGGAGTAAATTTCTCTCATAACAAGGCTTTTGTTATCAGTAATTCCAGCAGTTTTGTTTATGTGTATGATCTAAAGAAACTTAAACCGGCAGGACGGATTAAGATCGGAACCAACCTGGAGCTGCAAACCGCGGCTACAAGCGCAGACGGAGAGAAGATGTATTTAACCAGCGCCACGGATCACTCACTTTACATTATTGACGGCAAAACAAATGAATTTGAACGTGTTGCTGACGTCGGTCTATATCCCTGGGGATCTTTTGTGCTTGAAGGCAGGGATAACTACTGTCACTAGTTGGCGGAATAAATCCGGCAGGATGGGTGGAATACGAACTCGCTTTATCCTGCCCATCCTGCAGGAACCTGTTTTATTAAAATGTAAAGAAGACAGACGAGTGATTTTATGAATATTTTTATTAAAAGAGTGATGGTTGTTATAGGGCTGACTGTTTTTGCCGCCTTAATTTTGCTCTTATATGTAGAGCAAGAGTCGGCTTCCAAAAAAAACGGAAAAGATATTAAAGCGGCGGAGTATATATGTCCTATGCATCCGAACTACGTTTCTAAAACCATGGGAGATTGTCCTGTTTGCGGCATGGATCTTGTGAAAAAAATTTCTGCAAAAAAAGGTGTTGTCAGGCTTTCGGAAAAACAGGCGGATGAAATAACTCTCACCAAGGCAAAGGTTTCGATCGAAAAAATAGAAAAATGGATAAGGACAGCAGGTGCAATAGATCCTTTCAGTAAACAAGTGCATGGGAAAGTTTATGGGAAGAATGCTGAATTGATAAAGCTTGGTCAACAGGTTCGTGTCTTCCCACTGGTTGGAAGAGAGCCGGTGCTGCAAGGTAAGGTTATAGGTTTGATTCCGGGAAAAGGTATGACTACCGTGAAAACAGACATATCAGACCCATGGTACGAGGGATCTGATTATTACATTATGGAAATTATAGTTGATATGGGGAATTATCCATCTATTCCTAACGAAGCTATTATCGAGGAAGACTCCGGCAGTGTTGTATATGTCACGGGAAATGATGATTACGAATATATTCCTGTAACGATTTCCACAGGCATGCGTGGAGAACTTTACACCAGAGTAATAGATGGAATCTATTTAGGAGATGAGGTAGTCACATTTGGAAGTTTTTTTCTGGATGCGCAATATAAGCTCCAGAAACAACAGGTTCAGTCGCCGGATTTACAATGATCGAGTCAGTAATTAACTTTTCTATTCAGCAGCGCAAAGCCGTTATTATAATAATTTTTCTTGCTATCGGCCTTAGCCTTTACTCTATTGTACGTTCTCCCCTGGATGCCGTCCCGGACATTTCCGATCCGCAGATCATTATTTATTCCAAGTGGCAGAGAAGCCCGCAGCTGCTTGAATCGCAAATAACCTCTCCCATTATCAGTTCTCTGAGGGGATTGGCCGGAGTCAGAACAGTAAGAGGCGTATCATACCTGGGGTATTCATTTGTTTATGTGATTATTGAGAACAAAAGCGATTTAAAGTCCGTGCGCCGCAGTGTTATGGATAACTTAAGCGCCATACGCAACAAGCTTCCGGCAGACGCGGAAATTGAAGTAGCGCCTGATGCGGGAGCCATGGGATGGATTTTTCAATACGCATTGTCGGATAAAGACAGACTTTATGATTTACGCGAATTACGTTTGATTCAGGAAAACACTATCAAACCAGCCCTGGAGTCTGTGCGTGGTGTTGCCGAAGTGGCAACCATTGGAGGTCTTGTAAAGCAATATCAATTAAAGCTCTATCCTCCTTTGCTGGCTGAAACAGGCATTTCCCTGGATAAAGTTGTGGATGCATTAAAAGCGGCTTTTCATGAAGTGGGCGGAAGAATACTGGAGATTACCAACCGGGATTATCAGATAAGAGGGGTAGCCTCTTTTGAATCGGTTGACCAGGTGGAGTCCATGTTTGTGGGCTACTCCAAGGAAGGTAAACCTGTTCGGATAAGAGATATAGGTTATATTCAGGTAGGTTATGACCTGCGAAGGGGAATAGCGGATTTAGACGGAAACGGGGAAGTGGTTGGCGGCATTCTCATTGCCGGACAAGATGAAAACGTTCTGGAACTTCTGGGCAAGGTCAAGAGAAAACTGGCGCAGGTGAGTAATAATCTTCCGGAAGGAATAGAACTGGTAACGGTTTATGATCGCTCCGGCCTTTTACAAAAAACTTTATCATCTTTTTTTAAGACTCTGGCTTATGAACTTCTAATAGTAGTACTGGTTATGAGCGTTTTCTTAAACAGTGTAAGAAGCGCTGCGCCGTCAGTACTCATACTTTTACTCGGAACCGTTTTTACCTCTATTCCGGTCTACATCTCCGGACGCACACTGAATCTTTTTTCTCTGGCAGGCCTGTTTCTCGCCATGGGGGAAATGGCTGACGCCGCAATTGTCATGACGGAAAATTGCCTTGCGGAGATGAATATAGCCGGAAAGATAAACGAAAAAAGAAAAAGAGTAAAAATTATTATAAAAGCCGCCGCCGGAATGGGCAGACCTCTATTTTACTCACTTTTAATTATCATGGTTTCATTCCTGCCGGTATTTTTTCTAGAGGCGCAGGAGGGGCGATTGTTTGACCCTCTGGCCTTATCCAAAACGTTTGCCATGTTTTTCTCTACAGTTCTTACATTTTTCTTTCTTCCAGGATTGGTCTTAAGTTTATCTGGAACCAAACCTCTTCCAGGACCGGGAAGAATATATTATTTTATGATTCGTATCTACAAACCTCTTCTTAAGGCTGCGCTTAAGCATAAATATATTTTTATTTTTGTGAACATTCTTATTATGACGGCATCGCTTCCTTTTTTTTGGAAGTTCGATAAGGCGTTCATGCCGGAATTCGAAGAGGGCTCACTTCTGTATATGCCGACTACTCTTCCAGGGCTTCCGGCTAAAGAAGCCGGCTGGATTCTGACCCGGATGGATAAAAAGCTGAAGAAGTTTCCTGAAGTCAAGAGAGTTTTTGGTAAATTGGGAAGAGCCGATACAGCTACTGACCCTGCACCGTTTACAATGGTGGAAACCACAATCCTCTTACATCCCATGGAGCAGTGGCGTCCTGGAATGACCAAGGATAAATTGATAGATGCAATGAATGAGGAGATGAAACTGACCGGCTTTATAAACGCCTGGACCCAGCCTATAAGAGCCAGAGTGGATATGCAGACAACAGGCATTCAGTCTCCTGTGGGCATTAAGGTGATGGGTAAAGACCTGAAGATTATAGAGGATATATCTAAAGAGATTGAGTTTTTGCTCAAAGATTTTCCAGGAACCGAAAGTATTATCGCGGAACGGATATCTGATGGGTATTTTATTGATGTCAAGTTTGATTATGACCGTCTGGCCGAGCATGGTATACCGGTTAGTGATGCCGTGCTTTATCTTAAGTACGCTCTTGGAGGAGAGAACGTGAGCATCTTAAATACCAGTGCCGGACCGGTACCACTTAACATTCAGTACACAGTGGATTATATCGATACGGTCGAAAAAGTAAAAAACCTTATGATAGTAACCTCAGGAGGCAAAGTGGTTTCTCTTTCAGATTTGGCTTCTGTCGAAACAGTAAAAATACCTGAAATGATTCGAAATGAAAACGGAGAGCTCACCGGATATATTTATATTGATACCGCCTCGGTCAGTGACTCCATATATGTGGAAAAAGCCTCGGGTTTTCTAACTGAGAAACTATCCTTACCTGAAGGTTATCACATCGAGTGGAGCGGGCAATTTATGTACCAGGTCCGGGTTTGGAAAAGGCTTCTTATTATTATCCCGCTTGTGATGATAACTATTGTTATTCTACTGGCAATGACTTTCAGGTCTTTCTGGGAAGCTGTTTTGATTATGGTATCCATACCCTTTGCCCTTGTGGGTGGTATCTGGCTGCAAATGCTCATGGGATATCCATTGACCACCGCCGTGCAAATAGGCTATATCGCCCTTTACGGAGTAGCGGCCCAGACGGGAATTATTATGGTGCTCTTTTTGAATCGTTCCCTTAAGGAAAGGTTGGAGCAGGGAGAAACAGGCTTGGAAGCAATTGAAACAGCAGCTGTTGATGGAGCAGTCCTACGGTTGAGGCCAAAGCTCATGACCGTTTCTACATCCATACTTTCGCTTCTTCCCGTGATGCTCTCCAGCGGTCAGGGTATGGAGATAATGAAGCCCATGGCTGTGCCGACCATGGGTGGAATGCTCACATCCGCCATCCATGTGCTTTTTTTCACCCCTTGTTTGTTTGTTGTTATTAAAAGCGTAGACTTGAAAAGAAAAAAATAGCTGGAGGAAGGTTGCTTCCAATGATCATAGCTGATTCAGTTCTAATTTGATATTGGTTCCGGCTCTGCAGAATTTGACTGCGGCTCTGCAGAATTTGTCGTCTCGTCGGAAGTGGATTCCGATGCCTCCTTTTCTTCACCTATTCTGTTTTTTGCTTCCAGCACCCACGGTGAATCAGGAAAAGATGTTGTAAGTTCATTAAGCGCTTGTTTTGCCTCGTCGGCTTTACCCATTCTATCGTAGATATCGGCTATGTCTATAAGAGCTGTATCGCTCCAGATGATATCATCCTTAATATTTTCAATCTCAGCAAGAGCGCCTGTATAGTCTTTGTTTTTCATGCGTATATTGGCTATCTTGGCACGAACGGCCGAGGCCAGTGTAGAACGTCCGTAGTCGTTTATGAACTTCCGGTATGTCTCAATGGCTTTATCTTGTTCTCCCATTTTTAAGTACGACTCTGCGATATAAAAAAGAGATGTTTCTGACTTTTTTATATTGTTTGCTTGCTGAAAAAGTTCAAGAGCTTTTGCATAGCCTTCCTCTTCATCCGAAGCTGAAGCGGCAGCATAAAATGATTCAACCGCCTGGCCTTCAAGAAACAAGGCTTTTTCTGCCTGCTTAGTGCTGTATATTGTTAAACCGACACCGATAATTCCAATCATGGCAATTAAACCTACGGCATAAAGCACTGCCTTGCGGCGCTCCTCAAAAACCTTTGAGAATATGGACTGAATCTCTTCTATATCACTAACATCCACATCTTTCTTGCGGACTTTTTTCTTGATGGTTTTAGGCATCACTAATCTCCTTCTTTTAAACTCTCTTTTAGACTTTTTTCATATTCATACAGTAAATGCTCTGAATTTTTAAAGGTATTGGCAACCGCCAGGGCATCCAGTCCAACGCCAAGCAGTATCTGCTCCGCTGTTTTCCTGGTTATAAGATCGGATGGGCTATGTGTGTCAGTGTTCAATATCAACTTTGCGCCGGTTTTTAGCGCCATTGCTGCTACATGTCCGTTTGTAAGACTATGGCCTTTTCTGGCTGAGATTTCGAGGCAAACGTCTTTCTCGGCTGATTCTGCAGCATCTTCTTCTGTAATTAGACCAGGATGCGCCAGAATATCGCAGCCGCCTTTTATCGCAGCGGCATTTGTGCCACGCGGTACGGGCTCGACCGGGGATTCTCCGTGAACCACCACTATGCGTGCTCCCAGGTTTCTGGCTTGTTGAATCATTTCGGGAATTAGAGCCGGCGGCACATAAGTTAATTCCGCCCCAGGCAGCACTGTAATATCATAGGATCCCCGAAGAGAGACTGCCGCCCTCACGAGACCAGGCACCACATGTTCAATGTTTGATGCGTCGACGTGGTCAGTAAGAGCTATTGCCCGGTATCCTATAACAAAGGCCCGGTGAACCAGCTCGGCAGGTATTAGGTCACCATCACTCCATATAGTATGTGTATGAAAATCAATCATGGTTTGCTAGATTACCTTAATTGCATATTTTTTCGCAAAAAAGCCTGGACACACCAGGGTGAATCCGACAGTCTGCGCCTATATCAACCGCTTTTCTTGAAGACTGATATATAAGGCAGGTTTCTGAACTTATTGTCGTAATCAAGGCCATATTCCACAAGGAATTCGTTCTGCACGGTAAAACCGAAAAGCAGACCGCTCCTTTGATATCTATCATCAGTCGTAAGTCTTTGCAACAGCAACAGGGGAGTCTTCCGGGTGGGCATACGAACCGGCCTCTACTCCTTCGCGCTCTACTGAGACTACAATCTGTTCACCGGCAGTCAGCCCTGAAGTCACCTCTGTGAATTTCCAGTTTGAAAGCCCGGTCTTAATGGATCTCTCTTCGAGCAGGCTGTCGGCAGACTGGTAAACAAAAACGCGGTTACCTTCAAGCACGGCTTCTGTTGGCAAACGAAGCACATTGCCGTGAACCTCGAGAATTATTTCGAGATCAGCGCTGTAACCAGGAATTAAGTTTTCATATTCCTCAGGATTTTTAAAGGCCGCTTCCACATCTACTGTGCGCGCCTGTTTTTCAATCTCGAGCACGTATGGAGCGATGCGGGTTACTTTTCCCTGGAACTGCTTGCCCGGAAGGGCATCCAGGCTGATGCGCACCTGCATACCGGCTTTGATGGACAAGGCGTCAACTTCGTCGATAGGAGCTGATATAAACAGGCAGCTTGTATCAATTAGATCTACAGCGGGCGGAGTGGGAATTCCGGGCGGCGAGGGAGTGACGAATTCACCAACTTCTCCGTTTACCTCGGCAACGCTTCCATCAAACGGTGCTCTCAAGATTGTGCGTTCCAGTGCAGCTTCTGCCACGTCAATACGTGCGGCGCTGACTTTAGCTCCTTCCCGGGCGGCCCGGCATGAGGCCTTCTGTGCCTTTGCGTTTGTAACGGATCGGTCAACACTGTCATCTGCGGCAATTCCTTTACTAAGCAGTTCGACCAGGCGCTCGGCTTCACGTTCTGCAACTTCGGCCAGCAGGCAGGCCTCTTCGGCTTTTGCCATGGCAGCGGCAGCCTCGCTTTTTGCAAGCTTAACCTGGGCGGAAAGATCTTCGTTCCAGAGTTCCATCAGAACTTTGCCGGCCTTTACTTTGTCACCTTCGCTTACAGCCAGGCGCGCAATCTGTCCACCTGTGGCAGGCGCCAGCCGCGCACGGCGGCATGCCTTTACCGTACCGGCCCTGGTGTTGGAAACAATAGACTCCACCCGTCCGTATTCCACCTTCTCCAGGACTACAGGGACAGGTTTTTTTCGTGTAAAATAACGCACCAGCCCCACTGCCACGACTACAACCAGTACTGCTATAAAAATACGGCGGAGTTTTTTCCCCATTACTGGTCTCCTGAAAATACCTGGCCCGGAAGGTTAATACTGAATCTACTCCCCTTTCCTATTTCGCTTTCAACCGTAACATTCCCGTGATGAACCTGGGCTATGTGTTTGACTATTGCCAGGCCCAACCCTGTTCCTCCCAGTTTTCGGCTCCTTGCTTTGTCCACCCGGTAAAACCTTTCAAAAATTCTTGGAAGGTGATCTCTTTTAATACCACGTCCCTGGTCCTGAACGGTTATGATAACCTCGGAGCCGGTTTTCTCGGCCATAACATGAATATGCGTTTCCGGGTCGCTGTACTTGACAGCATTATCAATAAGGTTTACAAGCGCTTCTTCCAGTAATTGAAAGTTGAATTTTGCTTTAACATCTTTTTTGCAGCTTAGGGTTATTTTAATGTTTTTTTCAGCCGCTTCGGGTAAACAGACCTGTATTGCTGAGTTTAGCACGTTTTTAAGTAAAGCTTCCTCCAGTATTACCGGTGTTTTATCCTCCTCTTGTTCCAGCCTGGCCAAGCTAAGCAGATCCTCAACAATAGCTCTTAAATTTTCCGCCTGCTTGGCAATAACCTCAAGAAAAGGCCTTGCTGCTTTTTTGTCGTCTATCGCCCCATCCAGTAGAGTTTCCACATACCCCTTGATTGATGTTAACGGGGTTCGTAGTTCATGCGAGACATTCGCCACGAAATCACGCCGGTGGTTTTCAAGCTGTCGTAAACGTGTTATGTCGTTAATAACCACCAAGACACCGATTGTTTCGCCTTGCGTGTCTTTTAGAACCGTGCCGTCAACCTGCAAAAAACACTCGCCTTTGCTCCAAAGAGTAATTTCTTTTTCGATAGATTTATTGCCCTCCAGTACGGTTAGGATAAGTTGTTGCAGCTCTGTGTTTCTTATTACCTCCTGAATACTGCGGCCTGCGGCCCGTGTTGTTTCGATATTAAATAGTTTTTCCGCCGCCTTGTTGATACTGATAAGACGTTCTTCCTTATCAACCGCAATCACACCTTCGGACATGCTTTCAAAAACAGCCTGCTGTTCATTGCGCTGCCTGATTATGGTTCTTATTTTTTCATCCAACTGGCTTGCCATGTGGTTAAGTGCCTCGGCCAACCGGCTCATCTCGTCAGTATGTGGAAGTGATAAACGAAAAGAAAGATCGCCTGCTGCAAATTTTTCCACTCCGCGTTTCATTGTTTCCAGCGGCCGGCTTATTCGCCATGAAACCAAGAGGCTGATAAATGCTGCTGATAAGGCTATCAGAAGACCGGCAAGGCCTATTTTCCAACGAATAGAGTTAACGAAACTTTCAATAAAGGTGATTGGAACTGAAAGTCTCAAAAAACCTATCAGCTTGCTGTTGTCATTTTCAGTCTCATATTCAGGCAAGGCAACATACAACATATTTTTATGTACTGTGCTGCTGTACCTTATGGAAACCCCGGCCTTTCCTTTAAGGGCTTCGATTATTTCCGGGCGCCCCATCTGGTTGTCCATCTTCCAGACATCTTTTTCTGTGTCTCCGATTACTTCACCACCAGGAAGAATCACGGTGATACGGGTTTCAGATTTTTTGCCCAGGCTTTTGCAAAGGGAATCGATAGAGCCGAAATCGGACGAGAGTATGCCATGAACTATCTGATTTTCTATAACACGGGCTATTTGTTGCAGGTCAGCGGCTTTTTGTTGGATATAATATTGTCGTGTGATCTTTGAAGCATACCAGGTAACAATCAACAAAGCTGTCAATGTGATTAAAAGGTAGGAGGGGAAAAGTCGCCAGATAAGGCGTTTTTTACTCATGCCGCAATCCTCAGTCTATGCACCTGAGTGTTTGGTTGAATCTACCTGTTGCACTTTTTGAAACGCGCTTGGAAGAGCGTTAATAATGTCTGATGCCGTCATTGAGCGCTCCGTTTTCTTCCCGGCCGCGATATCTCCTGCAGTTCCGTGGATACTGACACCTGCCAGCGCTGCCGGCAAAAGAGGCATGCCCGCAGCCAGCATTGCTCCGATAATGCCGGTCAATGCATCGCCGCTTCCAGCAGTAGCCATTCCCGAGTTTCCCGTCAGATTCATAAACACTTCTCCTTTTGGCTCCGCCACAATAGTATTTGCACCTTTAAGCACAAGCACATGTCCGTATTTTCTTGCAAAACTTTCCGCCACACTGATACGGTCCGATTGAACCTTTATGGTTTCACGGTCTATCAGGCGGCCGAACTCGGCAGGGTGTGGAGTCAGGATGATCTGACGTTTAAGGCGTTTTAAAAATTCCGCATCACCCATAAGCGTGTTTATTGCATCAGCGTCAATTATTGTTGGTTTTTGAAGTCCGCTAAGAAGCTCCCGCACAAGTTCCATCGTGTCTCTATTTACAGAAATTCCGGGCCCGATAGCAACTGCTGACACCTTTCCTTTGGAAAAACGTATGAGTTCTGATACAGCCGCTGCCGATATAGTGCCTTGCGTGGTTTCCGGCAGTGGATACGTCATAGCCTCTGGAAACTTTCTTGATATTGACGAGCTCAAACTTTCAGGTACTGCCAGGGTTACCAGCCCGCAGCCAGATCTGAGTGCAGCAAGGCCGACAAGTGAGGCGGCCCCTATTTTACCCCTGGATCCGGCAATGGCAAGAAGATGCCCGAATGTTCCTTTATGTCCGTTTGAGGGACGTTCCGTAAGTTTTTTTGCTACAGCATTAGGCTCGATCGTCTGGAGAGTGATATTTTCGCTATCTATTGCTTTTCGGGGAAAACCGATGTCGGCTATGCTGAGATGGCCGCAATACAGCGCCCCCGGATATAGAAAGTGCCCTCGCTTTGGAAGAGCAAACGTAACTGTTTTCTCAGCCCTTACCGCTTCCCCAAGAATATGACCGGTGTCGGAGGAAAGGCCGGAGGGAATATCCACAGATACCACGGCGCGGCCCGAGCGGTTAATCTTTCCGATCACCTGCCGGTGCAACCCTATGACCTCGCGATGCAGTCCTGTACCGAATATGGCATCAACGATAATGGCTCGCTCCGGCAGCGCCTGGAGGCGTATGGAGGCGGCAGAGCGCACTACACGGATACTTATTGCCAACCTGCGCAGAATTTCGAAATTAGAGAGGGCGTCACCTTTCAGCTTTTTCGGGTCACCAAGGATATAAACACGTACTGTCAGCCCTTGGTTCAGGAGTTCCCGGGCGACAACAAAGCCGTCCCCGCCGTTGTTTCCCGTGCCTGCCACGATAACGGCGCTCTCCGGGGGTGGAGTGTGAGAGAGAATCGCCCTGCATACAGCCAAACCTGCACGCTCCATAAGGATCATTCCGGCAATGCCATACTCTTGAATGGTCCTTTGGTCGATAGACTGCATCTGGGCTGCTGTACAGATCTTCATGGTTCCCTATCGATAACCACCTGTGCTACAGCGTGGTCTCCGTCGTGGCTTAGGCTAAGGAATATACGATCTTTGGCATGTGTTGCGGCGGAGTTTCCGTAAAGCCTGAAAACCGGCCTGCCGCTGGGCTCATTGATGACTTCAACATCATGCCAAGGAGGAGGAGTTTTAAGCTCTGATGCTTTGAAAAACGCCTCTTTCGCAGCAAACCTGGCCGCCAGTGGAGTATATGGATCGCGCTTTCTATAGCAGTACTGTTTTTCGCCTGGTGTAAAAATCCTGTCCAGAAAATGGTTTTCCCATTTTTTTACTATTTTCTCGAATCGAGGCAGATGAACAATATCAATTCCTGTTCCGATTATCATCTGCTGCATCCCGGATAAGCTGCCGCATCTCGCGCACTGCGCGTTCCATACCGACCAGTACTGCGCGAGAGACGATACTATGCCCGATATATAGACCACGTATTGTTGTAATCGATGCTATTTTTTTTACGTTCTCATAGTTGAGGCCGTGGCCGGCGTTTACATCCAGACCAAGTTTTAAGGCTGTCTCCACAGCCGATGCCACACGTTTGTACTGCCTGGCCTGATTGCGCCCACGCGCGTTGGCGTAGCCGCCTGTATGAATCTCTACCGCATCAGCTCCTGTGTCAGCTGAAAGAGTAATATCTTTCTCTTCGGAATTAATGAACAGACTTACATACAGTCCTGATGTTTTGAGTTTTTTTACCGCTCCTGAGATCTGTTTGAAATTCTTTTTTAGGTTGAGCCCTCCCTCCGTGGTCAGCTCCTGTCTCTTTTCAGGCACAAGAGTCACCATGTCGGGTTTTATTTTTTTGGCTATACGAATCATCTCTGCCGTGGCTGCCATTTCCAGGTTTAGCTCCGTATGAACAACCTTACGTAAAAGAGTAAGATCCCTATCGTTAATATGGCGGCGATCCTCCCTTAAGTGTGCCGTAATGCCGTCAGCACCACCAAGCAGTGCTAAAACAGCCCCTGCTACAGGCTCAGGCTCAACACCTTTTCTGGCCTCACGCAGTGTCGCTACATGATCAATATTTACACCAAGTTTCATTCTAACTCCAATAGTGCCGATTAATAATTATATTTAGGTATTTAGGTTAAAAACTGATTCTAATGTATATCGTATTAAAACTAATCCTTCTTTTTTTTATTTTTTTTGAAAAATTTTTTCTGGCAGCCTTACACTGCGCAAGCGCCTGTGTTGCGCGGTATCCTTATTCAGTCTATCTGCCCATAGTTACAGGTGTTTATCATAACAGATTGTTTCATATCTATATCAAGAACATCTTCGGAAGGAGTATTGTGAAGGGTTTTCGTTTAAAATTCAATAATATTACGTTAACGAGGCTTGACAATCGACTCTGCCTAAACATAAAATTTAGATAGTTTATAATCCTTTTTTGTAATAATTCACAATGGGAGTTTGCGATGTTTGAACGATTCACGGAAAGAGGCCGTAAAGTCATTGTCTACGCGCGGGAAGAAGCAGAGAGAAGACAGAACGACTATCTCGGCTCTGAGCACCTGTTGCTTGCTCTTTTAAGAGACGGCGAGGCTCTTCCGGTGGCCATATTGAAAAAAATGGGTATTTCTGTTGACGAGGTTAAGGTTGAGGTGGAACGTAATCTGCCCACTGGCTCTAATATTCTCACTTTTGGCGACATCCCATTTACTCCCAGAGCCAAAAAAGTACTGGAACTTGCTGTGGAAGAGGCAAGACTGTTAGGACACAGTTATATTGGCAGCGAACACCTCCTCTTGGGAATCATACGTGAAGACGATGGTATTGCAGGCAAAATACTAAGAAGTCTCGGCGCCAACCTGCTCGGTGCTCGTCAGTTAGCCATTAATCTTTCGCTAAGAGGCCAATCGCGGGCAACAAAGGAAAGAAAAAGCCAGACACCGGCTCTTGATGAGTTCGGTAGGGATCTTACACGCCTGGCCCGGGAAAATAAACTCGATCCTGTTATCGGACGTGATAGCGAAATAGAGAGGGTCTTGCAGGTTTTATCCAGAAGGATAAAGAATAACCCGGCGATTATTGGCGAACCGGGAGTGGGCAAAACTGCGATTGTAGAGGGGCTTGCCCGGAAAATAGTGCTGGGAGAGGTGCCTGAGGGGCTTTTAAACCATCGTATTGTGGCTCTTGACCTGGGTTCTCTTATCGCCGGAACAAAATATCGCGGTCAGTTTGAAGAGAGGTTGAAACTGGTGATGAAAGAGATTACCAAGTCGGATAACGTAATCCTGTTCATTGACGAGTTACACACCCTTGTAGGGGCCGGGGCCGCAGAAGGCTCTGTAGACGCCTCCAACATGTTGAAGCCGGCTCTTTCGAGAGGTGAAATTCAGTGTATAGGTGCAACCACACCCGGAGGGTTCAGAAAATACATAGAGAAGGACGGAGCTCTTGAAAGGCGCTTCCAGTCCATATACCTGCAACCTCCCACGGTTGAAGAGACGGTAGAAATACTACGTGGCATCCGCAGTAAATACGAGGCATATCACAAGCTTAGAATCAATGAAGAGGCCCTGGAAATAGCTGCCAGGTACGCTGACAGATATGTTACGGACAGATTTTTACCGGACAAGGCTATTGATGTTATTGACGAAACAGGGGCTAGGATCAAACTAAAGCGATATATGGCACCTTCTGAACTGCGTGAGCTGGACAAGGAGCTGAAACGCTTTGAAAAAGAGAAAAGCCTATACATTAAACTTCATGACTTTGAAAAAGCTGCTTCAATCCGGACGGAGGAGAGGAAAGTCAGGCAGATCCGTGATGACATAGAAAAGAGGTGGCGGGAAAACCAGGAAAAAGAGATTCCTGTTCTAGGGCAGGAAGATGTTGCCTACACTGTTTCTAAAATGACCGGTATTCCTCTCTTTAGAATTGAAGAAAAGGAATCGGAAAAACTCATTCGCATGGAGGAAGAACTACATAAAAGAATAGTTGCCCAGGATGAGGCTATTACAGCCATTTCAAAAGCCGTACGCAGGTCAAGAGCAGGGCTTAAATCGCGAAGCAGGCCGATAGGTTCTTTCTTTTTCCTGGGCCCCACCGGTGTCGGTAAGACAGAGCTTGCCAAGGCGCTTGCAGAGTTTTTGTTCAACGATGAAAATGCCATTATTAAAGTGGATATGTCGGAGTTTATGGAGAAGTTTAATGTCTCCAAGCTGATCGGTGCACCGCCAGGCTACGTTGGCTATGAAGAAGGAGGCCAGTTGACGGAGAAGGTGCGCAGACGGCCTTACTCCGTTGTCTTGCTCGATGAAATTGAAAAGGCACACCAGGACGTTTTCAATATCCTGCTTCAGGTTCTTGACGAAGGACAGCTTACAGACAGCTTTGGCAGAAAGGTCAACTTCAGAAATACGGTTATCATAATGACTTCGAACCTCGGAGCTCGTGTTATAGATAAGAATGCCCCGCTTGGTTTCCAAAAACCCTCTGAAGAAACAGTATACGACCAGATTAAGGAAAATGTTCTTTCAGAGCTGAAAAAGACATTCAACCCTGAGTTTTTAAACAGGGTGGACGATGTAGTGGTCTTTCAACCTCTTGAGCGGGAACACCTGATAGACATTATCGACCTGCTTGTTTCCGAGCTTAACGACAGGCTTATAGATCAGGAATTGAATGTTGAGTTGTCGGATGAGTGCAAGGAATGGATACTTGAGAAGTTTTACCAACCCACTTACGGCGCCAGACCGATGAGACGGGCTATTCAAAAAACTATAGAAGATCCGCTTTCGGATGAAATACTTTCCGGTCGTTTCAAAGAAACATCCAAAATAAGGTTGGAACTTGTTGACGGTGAACCCATCTTTGTCGAATGTGAAGTGGATGCCTTAGCCGGTGTATAGGCTGATCTTCTAAAAAATAACCTGATGGACTTGTAGGAAATAGTCAGTTCAGTGGAAACGTAAACCCATAGATAGCATATCTAAAATTACTTGAAAGAACCGGATTTTCTGTTTTCACTGAACTGACAAAAAACTTTTCCAGACTTTTTAGGATAAGCCGCAGCAAGAACAGACTCCCAAAAAAACAAAATACTTTTTGTAGCCTCATAACAGGTTAAGCCCTACCCATTCTTTATTTCTTTATTTCTTTCCGAAAAATAATTGTAAGTGCTCAGACATCTCCCCCTTGCAAAAGGGAAGATGAGTAGCTGAATAGTTAAAATTAAAGTTTTAAACTCTTGCAACAGATAAGTAAGGCGACTTGCGCTCTTAGGGTTTTAACCGTTATTAGCCTTGAATTCCCCCTATGGTAACTCGAATGCGGGGTAAAAAATTATAAGTTGCGAGGAAATGTTATGAAACTGATAGAAAACATGAAGTTAAAAACTATGTTGCTATGCTTGGTTCTAGTGCCTCTTCTGGGTCTTCTTGCTCTTTCCATTAACGGTATGAGAGAGAAGCTCATTTTGTCAAGCAAGGCGGAAAGTAGCTTTCAGCTTTCTGTGCTTGCAAGTAAAATAAGTTCTTTGGTCCATGAATCACAAAAAGAAAGGGGGATGACGGCCGGATTTTTGGGCAGCAAAGGAATCAAGTTTGCTTCGGAACTTCCGATGCAGAGGATCAAAACTGACAAAAAGAAGGAACAGTTGGATGAATTCCTAAATGACTTCGACAGTGAAAATATCGGGAAAGAATTTAAGAATCTTCTAGACAGCGCACTCAGAGATATTGACAAGATTAACAGCCAAAGAGAATCCATAAGCTCTTTGAATATGTCTTCGTCTGAAGCTCTTGGTTATTACACTAAAATGAATGCAAAATTTCTCGAAACAATCTCCTATATGTCTAAACTAAACGCTACTGCAGAACTTGCAAATAGAACATCCGCATATGTCGCTTTTTTACAAAGCAAAGAAAGAGCTGGAATAGAGAGGGCTGTTTTAAGTAACACCTTTGCACAAAACCGGTTTTCTCCGGGGATGTATAATAAACTGCTTTATTTGATAAGCGCACAGGATACTTACCTAAAGGTGTTTTTATCGCTTGCTATGCCTGATCAGGTAAAATTTTATCATGAAAAAATGTCAGGAAAGTTTGTTGATGAAACAAAAAGACTCAGGAGTATCGCTCTTGAGAAGGGCAACCTTATCAATCAGAGTGATTTTGGAGTTGAACCTACGTATTGGTTCAATATGCAGACAGGAAAGATCAATCTCTTAAAAGAGATTGAAGACAGCCTGTCATCTAACTTGAAATTAGAAACAAAAACTATAAACAGTAAAGCCACAGGGCAAGTAGTTGTGTTTTTAGCGTTAGTGATAAGTATTACACTTATAACTGCATTGTGGGCTTTTTATTTAATCCGCATAATCTTGAAACAGTTAGGAGCTGAACCGTCTATCCTTGCGAATATAGCTGAAAAAATTGCGGACGGCAACCTGTCTGTGGAATTCACATCGGATAAAAAACATGATGTCGGTGTATATGCATCAACAAAAAAGATGGTCAAAAATTTAAGGGAAATCATAGACAAGGTAAGCAAACATTCAATGACAGTAGCAAGTAGCTCCGAGGAGTTATCTGCAACATCAGGCGAGATAAGTACAGGGATTAATGAACAAGCCGAGCAGATTGAACAGTCTGCAACAGCGGCTACAGAGGTTTCTCAGACTATTGTAGATGTTGCACAAAATACTGCCGAGGCGTCAAATTCCGCCACTACATCCGCCGAAATCGCCAATGAGGGAAAAACAATTGTCGACCGGACTGTTACAAGTATGATGAATATATCCGAATCAATCGAAAAATCATCAGGCATTATAGAGAAACTTGGAGTAAGCAGTAAGCAGATAGGAGATATTATCGATGTAATTAATGACATTGCCGGTCAGACTAATCTCCTTGCTCTTAATGCCGCAATAGAAGCGGCCCGCGCTGGAGAACAGGGGAGAGGGTTTGCTGTTGTGGCTGACGAGGTAAGAAAACTTGCGGAAAAAACAAGCGGTGCAACAGGAGAGATCACTGAGATGGTTAAAAAAATACAACAGGATACGGCTTCATCAGTCCAGAGTATGAATAAAAACAGAGAAGAAGCGGAAGAGGGCGTAAAACTGGTGAAACAGTCCAGAGCCTCACTTGATAAAATCGTTGAAGCCTCTCAGAGATGTCTGGATATGGTTCAATCTATTGCAACTGCTACGGAGCAGCAGTCGACGGCTGTTGACGAAGTTTCTACAAGCATGGAAAATGTCTCGAACACGTTCAGAACATCTCGAGAAGCGGTCTCTCAGATCAATATAGCGACCACTGATCTTGCAGGTGTTGCCAATGAGTTGATGACAATAGTATCTTGGTTTAGGCTGGAGGATTCCTCTGAAAATGTAAACGGCCTAGTTAGCACGTCCGAGCCAGAAGGATACAGTCTTGACCTGCAAGAAGTTACATGAACTATCAATAACTGTACTTCTGTCAATGGTTACCGGGTAGAGTAATAAAGAAAGCCGACCGGCTTTGGTTTGGGTTAACCTGCCATCTCCACCAGCTTTTCAGCAATCTGCACGGCGTTAAGCGCCGCGCCTTTACGCAGGTTATCGGCAACTATCCACATGTTGATTCCGTTTTCGATGGAATCGTCATGTCTTATTCTCCCTACGTAGGTTTCATCCTTGCCCGCCACGTCCACGGCCAAAGGATAGACGTTTTTCTCCGGAGCGTCAAAGACGATAATGCCGGGAGCTTCTGACAGGATTGCGCGAACCTCATCAGGGTGGATTCTTTTTCGGGTCTCGATATTGAGGCTTTCCGAGTGACATCTGAATACCGGGACTCTTACCGTAGTAGCAGTAATTTTTATGGAATCATCACCCAGTATTTTTTTTGTTTCTTTTATCATCTTGATTTCTTCCTTGGTGTAGCCGTCCGGCTGGAAAACGTCTATATGAGGAAGACAGTTAAATGCGATCTGGTGCGGGTATACGTTTGTATTAACCGTTTTCATGTTTAGAATATCGGCTGTCTGGTTAAAGAGTTCGTCCATCGCTTTTTTGCCGGTGCCGGATACCGATTGAAAAGTGGTCACAACCACCCGCTTGATGCCGGCGGCGTCGTGAACAGGTTTGAGCACCACGACCATCTGGATGGTCGAGCAGTTTGGGTTTGCTATGATCCCCTTGTGCCGCTTAAGGTCCTGAGGGTTCACTTCAGGGACCACCAGGGGCACTTCCGGGTCCATTCTCCACTGGGACGAGTTATCTATAACCACGCAGCCGGCACGAGCCGCTGCAGGAGCAAATATTTTCGACCTTTCCCCACCTGCAGAGAAGAGGGCTATATCAATACCGTCAAATACATCCTCATTCAGCTCTTTTACGATTACTGTTTTTCCATGGAATTCATACTCTTTTCCTTCTGACTTTTTTGATGCAAACAGCTTGAGTTCCTTCACAGGGAATTCACGTGATTCAAGCGTCGCTATCATTTCGTTTCCTACAGCGCCTGTGGCCCCTACCACAGCCACCACATAGTTGTTTTTCTTTTTGAGCATAAGCAGACTCCGTTGCTAAAGTGAATTTTTATATGATTCTCAGGTTTCAGCCATTGACCTTTTACTTTGCCACTAGTTCAGCAACCATATCGCCGACTTCCGTGGTAGAACAGCCCATTGCTCCGGCCGCAAGGCTTTTTATCCTGTTTTTTGTAACATCCATGACAGCCTGTTCAATTTTTCGTCCGGCGGTTTCTTCTCCGAGATGATCAAGCATCATACCGGCAGCACAGATCGCCGCCAACGGGTTGATAAGGTTTTGTCCCTTGTACTTGGGAGCAGATCCTCCTATAGGTTCAAACATGGAGACACCCTCTGGGTTTATGTTTCCACCAGCGGCTATTCCCATTCCTCCCTGAATCATTGCACCGAGGTCGGTAATGATATCGCCAAACATATTGTCTGTGACGATTACATCAAACCATTCCGGATTTTTTACAAACCACATGGTTATAGCATCAACATGGGCGTAGTCAGCCTTGATTTCCGGATATTTTAGAGACATTTCGCGAAATGCCCGTTCCCACAAGTCAAATGCGAAGGTGAGCACATTGGTTTTTCCGCATAAAGTGAGGTTTTTTTTCCTGTTACGTTTTTTTGTATAATCAAAAGCGTAATGCAGGCACCTGTCCACGCCTTTTCGGGTATTTATAGATTCCTGTATCGCCACTTCGTCCGGCGTTTCTTTTTTAAGAAATCCGCCTGCGCCAGCGTAAAGTCCCTCAGTGTTTTCACGAATAACCACAAAATCTATATCTTCGGGCTGCTTGTCCTTAAGAGGACATTCCACTCCTGGATAGAGTTTAACGGGTCTTAGGTTAATATACTGGTCGAGTTCGAATCGGAGTTTGAGCAGTATTCCTTTTTCTAGAATTCCCGGTTTTACGTCCGGGTGGCCGATTGCGCCTAAATATATGGCATCATACTGCCGTAGTTCATCCACAGCTCCTTTCGGCAGAACCTCACCGGTTTTAAGATATCTGTCCCCTCCTATGTCCAGTCTATGAAGATCCAGCTTAAAGCCGAATTTATTCGAGGCGGAATCAAGAGCCTTAAGCCCTTCCGTTACAACCTCCGGCCCTGTGCCGTCACCTGGAACGACAGCAATATTATAGGTTCTTCCCATTTTTCACAAACCTCCTTATTTTCTGACTCCACAAAAGGCTCATAAGCCAAAACAATCGGATATATTATCATATGATTAGATTTTTTGGTTTTGGTCCTTCTAATTATGAGGCAGGTTTGGGGTGATTTTACTAACTCAACTTGCCTGTTGCCTTGAATCTTTGCGGCTAGTTTGATATCATCAAGATTATTATTGTCTCTAGCAGTGCGGCAATTAAAGTTTTACCTGTTGTCTGCCGATAAATGGATCATAACAGAGACTCTTCTGCTCAGAGCAAAACAGGGGAAACCCTGTGACGCAGAGCAACGGGACTAAGGGGCTGAAAACAAGATTTATTTTGCCCTATGTTCGCCGAGCCGCCAGAGGTAACATGCTTCTGGCGGCTTTTTGTTTGAATTTTAGATATTATTATTGATTGGTGAACAATAACACTGAAATAGCAAATGTAGTAACTATGGAGGTTGCCGGATGAAAACCTTTTCGGTCAAAATCAAAAGTTTTATATGGTTGTGCTCGGCTCTTCTACTACTATGCATAGCCAACAGCAGTGAGGCCCTTAATGTGACTATTGAATGGGATCCCAATGCCGAAGCAGTGGATGGATATAAGATTTACTACCAGGCTGATACCGCAGGACCTCCATTTAACGGCACAGGCGCAGACCAGGGCCCTTCACCCATTGATGTTAAGAATGTAACAACATTCAGTATAACCGGATTACCTGATGGACCTGTATACTATTTTGCAGTTACGGCATACAAGGGGACCCTGGAGAGCGGCTACTCAAACGTGGTGAGCACTGGTACAGGCAGTTCTGACACAACAGCGCCAACAGTGACCTCTGTGAATCCGGCCAATGGCAGTACTGATGTTGCTATCGATACACCTATCACAGTTGTCTTTAGTGAGGCGATGGATGCATCTTCCATTGCCGCATCAACATTTATGCTGGATAACGGAGCCACAGGTACCGTGACTTATGACTCCAACTCCCGTACTGCAAGCTATTCACCTTCCGGAGGACTCAATAACAACACTATATACACCGCCACTGTTACAACAGGAGTAAAAGACACTGCAGGAAACGCGATCGCATCAGATTATTCTTGGAGTTTCACAACTGTTGCTGCGCTCCCGCCGCCGGACGTCACGCCTCCTTCGGTGTCTTCCACTGTTCCTGCTGATTCCGCCACAGGTGTTTTGGTCAATACCACCGTAAGTGTGAGCTTCTCTGAAATCCTGAACTGTGGAACAGTAAACTCAAGCACTTTCTACATAAGTGGTGTTTCCGGAACCATAAACTGCTTCGAGACCGGAGCGGTACTTACACCAAACGTAAGCCTTGATTACAGTACCACTTATACAGCTACAGTCACAGCAGGCATAAGTGACCTTGAAGGCAACGCGAAAACATCCTCCGATTCCTGGAGCTTTACAACCGAAGCCGATACTGAAGCTCCTAAGACTGTGAAAAAACTAAGCGGCACAGCTATTTCAGAGACGGAAATCGATCTTTCATGGGTTGCCCCAACAGACAATGTAGGTGTAACAGGATATAAGGTATTTCGCAATGGAGAATATGTGGCCACAACAACATCCACAACCTACTCCGACACCGGCCTTAACGCCAAAACTACTTACAACTATCAGGTATCAGCCTACGACGCAGCCAATAATGAATCAAGCAGATCGTCATCATTGCCGGTACAGACTCTTGACACGACCGCACCTCTGGTTACCAACACAAGTCCTTTACCGGGTTCAGGTGCAGTGGCATTAGATAAAGAAGTAACAGTCACTTTTTCAGAACCGATGGATGCTTCAACCATTACAACGGCTACATTTACCTTAAGTGTCAACAGCAGTGATCTGCCGGGCACAGTAACCTATAGCGGCAAAACCGCCACATTTACGCCATCTGAGAGCCTGGTAAGCGGCCAAAGCTATCTAGCCATAATATCTTCAGCCGTCCAGGACTTAGCAGGCAATCCAATGGCATCTAGCTATGGCTGGAGCTTTTCAACAAGTGCTCCATCTTCGGATGGCACTCCGCCAGCACCTGTCGGCCTAATTATTGTTTTGTATGTATCAGAAACAGGCGTGGAGCTCACATGGGAGCCCCCAAAAGGTAATGTTGCTGTGGCAGGGTACAAAATTTTTCGTGACGAAGAACTCGTAGGCACTTCCACAAGCACAAGTTATTCGGATAGCGGCCTGAACGCCAAGACTACTTATTTATACCAGGTGTCAGCTTACGACGCACTTGGCAATGAGTCTGCCAAATCAACGGTGTCTGTAGATACTCTTGATACAACCGCGCCTGTAGTGACAATTACCAGTCCGCTTCCTGATGCAAGCGGTGTGGCAATAGACACATCGGTAAGTGTTACGTTCTCGGAAGAGATTGATGACTCAACTATTACTACCAGCACATTCAGAATAAGCGCTGATGGACATAATCTGCCGGGCACAGTGACCTACAGCGGCAAAACCGCCACATTTACGCCATCTGACGATTTCGAGTTCAACCAGGATTACCTGGTCCTGGTATCAGCCGGAGTAAGCGACCCGGCCGGCAATGCTATGGCAAACAATTACTCATGGAGTTTCAGGACAGGAACAGCAACTGACGAGATATATCCTACAGTTGTTTCTGTAATTCCTGTAGCAGGTAATGCTAGTGTGCCTCTTGACGTACCAATTGTTGCTGATTTTTCAGAGCCGATGGATCCGGACACTTTAACTACTTCAACATTAATGCTGAGCTGTGATGAAAGTGATATCCCCTTTGATATTAATTACCAGGGAACGTCTGTGACCTTCAACCATACCGGCTTGATTGCCGGCACTAAATGTACCGCTTCCATAACCACGGAAGTAC
Organism: Nitrospirota bacterium; assembly: GCA_027021335.1. Taxonomy (GTDB): domain Bacteria; phylum Nitrospirota; class Thermodesulfovibrionia; order SZUA-242; family SZUA-242; genus JALUUO01. Next base: position 10,428 of record JALUUO010000067.1, on the reverse strand, counting down.
GGGATTTAGCCGGAAATCCTCTTGCGGCCGACTACAACTGGAGTTTTATGACCATATCTCCCGAAAACAGTCCTCCCTCAAAGCCTCTTCTTGTAAGCCCTGATGCCAACTCCAGGGATCTTGCCACAACCGTGGACTTTATCTGGAAGAGATCCAAAGATAAAGACGGAGATAAAGTAAATTACAGGTTGTACTATGGAACGAGTCTAGACTTTCAGGGAGAAGACACTCAAGTAATTGATATAGCCTCTTCAGCTTCCAATAACACTTCCACCAGCAATGCCGCATACGTCAAAGCATTTGGTGTGCTGCCAGGCACAATGCTTCTGCTGGGGTTTGCTGTTGTAGGAACGCTCCCCAAGAGAAAAAGGGATGCACTCCTGATAGCTCTTCTGATAACCGGCTCTTTATTTCTTACTCAGTGCGGGGGAGGGGACAAGGGAAGTACCGGTGTAGACAAAACAGGCACTGATAAAACTACTATTATAAATACAGAAAGTTCAATTTCTTATACTGCAACCGGTCTTCAGCCTGATACTACATATTACTGGAAAGTCGTGGCGTCAGACGGACGTGGGCAGCAGACTGAAAGTGAGGTCAGAAGCTTTACAACAAAAAGACTCGGAGGAATAAGCAGTTAATCTTAGTCCGGGAATCGAAACTAAAGTCTTCTTTTAATGGCTTCTGCGATGTTTTTCATCCTTTTAAGATTTAAAAGGAGCGACATGGCTGACTTTAGAGGGAATAATAGGAGATACCATATGAGCATTAAAGGGTTCGTACGGACATGTATGGGTTGATACCCGTAAAGTTTCATTAAGGCTCCTGTAATCTTCTGACAGATATATATTTCAGTAGGGTTAAGCCCACCTTTTCGCCATGTCTCTGCTTTACTACTGTCTATGCCTTTTCCAGTTGATGAAAACCTGGTTAACGAAGAGCCGGCTTGTGGAATGTCAAGCATTTCTTTATGAAATTGTACACCTAGAAAACTACAAACTTTTCTCACTTCCGATTCGGAATTGGTAATTATATCTTCGTACTTCACCAGCAAAACCCTGGGATGATCGGCAAAGCGGCTGACAGCACGCACAGAGGCGTTCCAGATCATGCTTATAGTGATAGGATGGTAGTTTATTTTAGTACGAATGGATTCTTTCAAAGGAAAATTACTGTATCCCATCCATCGCCTTTTCCACTTGTTTTTTTGAGACAGTAAAACAGCGCGTGGATCGCGAACCATGTTGATAACACGTGAGCCAGGGTACAGTTTAAGTATCTCATCTATATAAAGAACATACCGCGGTGTCTGATCGCATGGAACTGTTTTACCGTTTTTCATGGCTGTATAACGAAGAAACTGTTCAAATACTCCTGCCGGACTAACTGCCTTGCTCTCCATTGAACCAACAACTGTTGCAGCCTCCTGTATAAAACGGGAGGGATCTCCCTGTGTCCAATAACTGTCATGGTTAATGCATAAAAGCCTTGCCATTAAATTCACTGCTTTGTCAATAGATAAATAGCAGCTGAAATTCTTTGATTCACATAGCTGTTCGAAGAAATGTATTTCGTGATGCAGGGTAAAAATCATCGGATGATTCCTTAATATATTGCCCATCATAGTAGTGCCGCTGCGGCTGTTTCCTACAACAAAAATAGGACCTTCAAGATTGTCTTGCTTTATCATTATGGGTTCTATCATAAAGCTTGACGTGCATTTTTTCCAAACTCTTAAAGTTTGGAGATTATTGTTCCGATACTGAGATTATGGAATCAGACATTCTTCTTGCAAGCGGAACAAACGAACTAGAAATTGTAGAGTTCCGTATTGACGAATTAGGCCCGTCCGAGAACATCAAGCCCTGTTACTATGGTGTAAATGTCGGAAAGGTAAGGGAGATCATCAACATCCCGAAGCTTACCGCGGTTCCTGAAAGTCAATATGCTGTGGCCGGTATTACGACTTTGCGTGACAAAGTAATAACAATAGTTGACATAGCACGTTTTCTTGAGAAAAACACCGGTGATCTCAAGCCCTCAAAGGTCATTGTCATGGAATTCAATAATATACAGGTCGGATTCATGGTTCATTCCGTTTCCCGCATACATCGGATTTCCTGGACCAAAGTGGAGCCGCCCGTAAATATGATTGACGACGGCTTGGTGACAAGCCTTGTAAAAATGGATGGCAAAATTATCATGATTCTTGATTTTGAAAAAATCATTGCGCAGATATGTCCGGAAACTTCGTTAAAAATGCCTTCCGGTAACGGGCATGAGGAACTCAAAAGCCGGCGTTCAACCAATACCATACTTGTAGCTGATGACTCAGGCTTTATCCGCAAAAACATCAAGGCATCCTTGTCTGACTCCGGTTATCAAGTGCTCGAAGCTTTTGACGGCCAAGAAGCCTTGGATCTTCTGGTTGATATAAAGCAGCAGGCGGAAAATCAGAATAAAAAACTTGAGGATTTTGTGACACTTGTCATTACTGATGTGGAGATGCCCAGAATGGATGGGCTTCACCTTACAGTACGCATAAAAGAAGACGCCGCTCTAAAGACTTTGCCGGTTCTGATCTTCTCCTCAATGGCCAGCGAAGATAATAAGATGAAGTGGAAAGATATCGGGGCGGAAGATATTATCACAAAACCGGACCTGCCTAATCTAATCAACATGGTTGATGAATACGCTCTAAACTAAGCTTTTTATTCTCTTAACTCCACGCCCAGAGTCTTTTTGATATGCTCTATAAGAGAAACGTGTATGGAGTCTACTTCGGCGACAGTCAGGGTTCTCTCTGCTGACTGGTAGCGTACTGAATATGCCAGGTTTTTCTTTCCCTCCGGGATACCCTTACCCTGGTACATATCGAAAATACGTACATGAGTTATCAGGTCATTCGAAAATTCCTCTACAGCTTTTATAACTTTATCCGAAGGAAGGCTTACCGGTGCCAGCAGTGCCATGTCCCTGTCTACATGCGGAAAACGCGGCAGGCGCCTGAAACAGACTTTTTCCAGGCTTATACTGCCGAGCAAACCATCAGCATCGAGCTCAAAAACATAAGCCTCTCCAGCCTGAGTTCCAAAGTGCTCTAAAACATCCGGAATTATCCTGCCGATAAAGCCGATTGTTTTGTCTGCAATGCGTATTTCAGCTGCTTGGCCAACCTGTAAAAAATTCTCTGAATCAGAGGCGTTAAATGAAGTGCCGGTTATTTTTAAGTCATGAAAAATAGTTTCCAGGGCGCCTTTTAATTCGTAAAATCCGTTTACCTGCGGCTGGTAAAGCGTCTTTGCCGTTTCCGGAGACAGTACAGCAGCAAGATGCAGCCGCTCATCTGCAAGTTGCTTACCCTGGCTGCGGACAAACACTTTGGAGAGCTCGAAAAGTTTTAGGCCACTAGTTCCCCTGTTTAGGTTCCTGCCCAGATTCTCCAGAAGAGCCGGGACCAGGGTGGTGCGCAGAACCGCCTCTTCCGCCCTGAGCGGATTTAGAAGATTTATTACAGCCGTTCTGCGATAATCACTTTCACCTATTCCAAGGACATCCAGGTGGACTGTGTTCATGAAACTGTAATTTATGGCTTCAGAAAAACCGTTTTTCCTTAGCAAGGTTTTTATTCTCTGGATCAGATTACGGCGTTTATTGATACGTCCGGCAGGCATAGTACCTTCAGGCAGTTTTACCGGTATATTGTTGTAGCCGTACAGGCGTGCGATATCTTCAATAAGATCAATGTCGTGCATGACATCACGCCTGTATGTTGGAGGGGTGACGACCAAATCATCCCCCTTCATGCAAACATCGAAGTTCAACCTTTTTATAATAGACTCTATGTCCGCTGTAGATAGATTAATGCCTAGTATTCGGTTTGTTTTTTCAGTAGTCAGTTTTATCTCCGAAGGTGTATATTTATTGATTGTAGGATAAACATCAATTCTGCCGCCGCATATTTCGCCGCCGGCTTCTTGAACTATAAGCGATGCAGCCCGATCGAGAGCTTGTATCAGCCCCTCTATATCCGTACCACGTTCAAAGCGATAGGATGATTCCGACCGCAAACCAAGGAGTTTCGATGTCTTTCGTATTAAGGCAGGGTCAAAGTATGCTGATTCAAGAAAAACATCTACTGTATCCCCTGTAACTTCGGAATCAAGTCCTCCCATAATTCCTGCCAGTGCAACAGGTCCTGCAGCATCCCTGATCGTAAGCATCTGAGCCGAAAGGCTCCGCTCAATTCCGTCAAGTGTGGTAAACACTTCTCCTTCACGGGCAAGATCCACCAGTATGCGGCTTTTAGAAATTTTAGAAAGATCAAATGCGTGCAGAGGATGCCCGAATTCCATAAGCACATAGTTGGTTATGTCCACCACGTTGTTTATAGGCCGGATGCCAACAGTTTTCAGCCTGTTGGCAAGCCATTCGGGAGAGGGCGTTACCTTGACATTTCTGATAACTCTGGCTGCGTAGCGTGGGCAGAGGTCTGGAACTGCTACTTCAACCAGAACTTCGGCCGGTTTCTCAGACTCACGAATATCGGCGGCAGGCACAGTAAGAGGTTTTGCCCCCAATATCGCGGCAAGCTCCCTGGCTACTCCAAACACGCTTAACCAATCCGGCCTGTTAGGTGTTACGTTTATTTCGATAACAGTATCTTTAGCACCTTCTTTCTCGCTCTCAAGACCTTCGACTTCAAGACCTGCCATGGTGAGCGCATGACATAGCTTATCCACGGAAAGACCGGTGTCTATAAAATCTTTTAACCAAGCGACAGAAACAAGCACGATTTATATTTTCTCCATAAAATTAATGTTGTTTTCGAGAACGACTTAAAAAACATAATGCGAAGATTGCTTTTGAAGAGAATTTATTATACCCGAGTTGAAAGCTATCCTGCCTTCGAGTTAGATCTCAATATTTAGTTATATTAAAACTGCTCCAAAAAACGAATATCGTTTTCGAAAAAGAGGCGAAGATCGTCAATTCCGTACTTAAGCATCGCAACCCTCTCTATGCCCAAACCAAAGGCAAAACCGGTATACTCTTCAGGGTCGTAACCGGAAAATTCAAATACTTTCGGATTTACCATTCCTGCGCCCAAGATTTCTATCCACCCTGTTTTTTTGCAGACCCCACAACCAGCTCCTCCACATATTACGCAACCGATATCGATTTCGGCTGAAGGTTCGGTAAAAGGGAAATAACTCGGTCTGAGCCTGACCGGAGTTTTAGAACCGAAAATTGAGTGAACAAAGGCTTCAAGAACGCCCTTAAGGTCGGCCATTGAGATATTGCGATCCACCAAAAGACCTTCGACCTGGTGAAACATGGGGGTATGAGTCTGGTCCGAGTCGCAACGGTAGACCTTGCCCGGCGCAACAACACGAACCGGAGGTTTTTCACGTTCCATGACCCTCACCTGGACCGGCGATGTGTGTGTGCGAAGAACAAAGCCTCCTGCCACGTAGAAAGTGTCTTGCATATCACGGGCAGGATGTTCATTAGGGATATTCAGAGCCTCGAAGTTATGATAATTGTCTTCGACTTCCGGTCCTTCTTCAACTCTAAAACCCATAGAGGTAAAAACTTCGCATACCTCGTCCAGAACCTGGTTAATCGGATGCTGCCTGCCTTGTGGAATAAAAAAGCCGGGCAGAGTTACATCTATCCGCCGGCTTTCGATTACGCGTTTCTCTTGGAGTGCTTTAACGCTCCTGCCTGTATCCTCTATAGCTGATTCTAACCGTGCCTTGGCCTCGTTAATGATTTTTCCTGCTGCAGGCCGATCTTCACGTGGCAGTTTACCGAGGGACTTCAGGAGTACGGTAAGAAGTCCTTTTTTTCCGAGATATTTTACCCGAAGATCCTGGAGGTTTTTTTGATTCTTTTGGTCCTTTCGGTTTTCTAGGCTTTTAAGATATGACAGTTCCTCAAACGCCCTGTCACAGATTTCCCGGACCTCGTCCTTCATTATGATCGGCCCGGCAGTGTCAGGCGGCAAGGCCTTTTTTAGCAGTTTCCACAAGCTCGCTGAAACTTTTGGAGTCGTTTACTGCCAGGTCGGCCATGACTTTTCTGTCTAACTCCACATTAGCTTTCTTAAGGCCGTTCATGAACTGGCTGTAAGTAAGGCCCATGGACCTGGTTGCAGCATTGATTCTAAGAATCCATAACCTGCGAAAGGTTCGTTTTTTCACCCTGCGGTCCCGGTAAGCAAACACTCCCGCACGATCAAGAGTCTCCTTTGCCTGGCGGTAAAGTCTGCTCCGTCCGCCTATAAATCCTTTGGCGGCCTTAAGAACCTTTTTGTGCCTTTTTCTAGTTTTTATTCCACCTTTTGTTCTCGGCATGCTATTTTTCCTCCAACGCTTGAACGCTTATTCAATAAGCGGTTTCAGTCTGAAATTTTATACAAAAGTCTTATGCAAGTATTAGATCCCATTACATGTAGGGAATAAGCCTTTTTATGTTCCTGTTGGCACTGTCCGTAATTGTGGAAACTCTTAGTCTTCTGGTTCGCTTGGATGGTTTTCCGGTCATCAGGTGCCGTTTATTGGTCCGGTTTCTCCTTACCTTTCCCGACCCGGTAAGTGAAAATCGCTTAGCAGCCCCCCTGTGTGTCTTGATCTTAGGCATATTATATCCTCCTTAGAAAAACAGGCGTTTTAATTTGAGCAAAACATAGAATAATATTACATTTATCTCGTTTTGTGCAAGTGGCAGGTTTCTGTAGTCATATGTTTTCAGGCATCAATGCGCAACTCAGGACAAAAATACGGATTAAATATGCCTTAAAGATAAGCTTCTTTTAGTTTTTTATCTTGGCGGTTCCGTATTGAGTTGGGAGCTATTATAGGCAGGAAACTATATTTTTTCCTATGCTGTTTCAGCTTTGGACAGTGTAAAAAAGAATGTACTGCCTTTTCCTACTTCTGATTCCACCCAAATTTCACCACCATAAAGTTCAACAATTTTTTTTACAATAGTTAAGCCCAGGCCCGTGCTTTCATATCTATTATCCGGCAGAGCCGGTTTAGCCTTAAGCGTAGCCTGTTGAAACAGCTGGAATATTTTTTCAAAATACTTCTCTTCGATTCCAGGCCCGTTATCAGCTATGCTGAACCTCCAGTACCCGTCATCATCGATACATGATATTTTTATCTCTCCACTGGTTTTATCCATATGTTTTACAGCATTGCCGAGCAGGTTCTGAAACACCTGTTCCATGCGGGTTTTCTCACAAACAATTACAGGCAATGTGTTGCTGATTGTAACCCTGATATTATCTGCCGGTGCAATCGCCTCAGTAACATCCCGTACAAGCTGATTCAGGTCAACCTGCATTTTTTCCTCTTGCACACGTCCTATTTTTGAATAGTCCAGAATTCCATCTATAAGACTGTACATCCGCTTGACTTTACTTAAAAGCAGTTTTATTTTGTTTTTGCCTTCGTCATCTAACTCTTCAGAGTAATCTTCAGATATCCAACCCGCCAGCTGGCTTATTGCCCGTAATGGAGCTTTAAGGTCATGCGAGACTACGTACGCAAAACTTTTCAGCTCTTTATTTGCACTTTTGAGTTCTGCGGTGCGTTCTATAACCCGCTCTTCCAGAGTAAGAAGAAGTCGGAGATTGTCAAGAATTATTAATATCCTCTGGCTGAAAAGAGATAGGACCTGTTCATCCACCTTGTCGAAGGAGGGACCTTTACGAAAAGCGGCCAGACAACCAATTACTCTGTCGCCTGGACAAATGGGACTCAACACAGCCGTATTTACGTCAAATTTTCCGGCCAATTCCTTTAAGACATCCGGACTATTGGATGACAGGTCCGTGATTAACATCGGATCACCGTTTTCAGGCACCCATTCACAGGTTTTTCCACTTTGCAAATCCATGACGTCCAATGCTGTATGCGTTTTACTTCCGGCTGCTGATTTATAGATAAAGTGAGTTCCGGACCTGTCGGTCATAGCCAGCATAGCGAGGTCGGCATTTACAAGATTCAGTGCTGCTTTTGCCACAGCTTCATAAAAATACTGTTCATCAGTCGTTACCAGCAATAGTCTGCGTACCCACCAGTCCAGCTTTTCCAGTCCAATACGATATCGTCGGCTTTGCAGTTCCGCCTGTTTACTCTCTGTGATATCGGTTATTGTCAGAAGGACCCCGTTATTTTCTGAAATTTTTATCTGAGACACCACAACTGAGAAAGCCGGGCTGACTGCTTCTGCCGTGCCTTTTACGCCAAGAACTATTTCTTTGTTTAGTGACCTTCCTGTTTCCATGCATGTTTTTATTTCGGTTTTCAGCAATGTTACAAATTCTTCGAGTACGATGGGGTAGGGCAGTTTTTCAGGCGTTACATTGGCGCTAAGCACTTCCAACCGGTTGTTTAAGACAACCAGAATCGAAGGCACTGTTGCCACGATATTATCTGTATATTCTTTAGCCGACGCGATTTTTTGTAAGGAATCCCGAACCTGGCTTGTCATGAAGTTGAATCCTTCGGCTAACTGCCCCAGCTCATCTTTGCTGTCAATATCTATCTTTACATTCAGCCTGCCCTGGGCTATCTCCATTACCCCCTTAGTCAACTTCTCTACAGGTCCTGTTATGGTTTTTGATAAAATAAATCCTATGAATAAAACAAAAAAGATACCAACAATTGTAAGTCCCGTACTGATAAGCGTAAAGTGCCTGGCGATGCTATCAACAACGGTTTCGTTCAACCCCTCTTTAGTCAATATATCCTGGAGTATAAATTGAAAAAGACCGGTGATAATTGTTCCCCAAATTACTATGATCAGGAAAAAGATCACCATAATATTGTTTCTCAGGCTTGATTTAGGATGTTTGATTTTGTATGTCATCGTGTTTTACTGCTTCTTAATTGCTCAAAACACCTGTATGACGTATAACCCTGCAAAAAATGCTGCGGTCGCTGTGAAGAATCCCGCAAAAGCCATTAAAAGGGCTTTGGTTCCATTGTCACTCAGCAATTTCTTCACATTTGCATTCAAGCCCACTGCTGCCATGGCTATCGACCAGGAGATGTTGTAAACCGGCTTTAAAAAGGGGATTATAGAGTTTCTGTAAAAACTTTCATGAGCTACAGAACACCACGTCCCCAATAACCCGGCTCCAAGAAAAATCCATAGTATCCATGAAAAATAGAGTCTTTTTCTTGTTAAACTGGCAAAAAGCGGAATGGCTATCAGTAAACCAAGGTATCTTACCGCTTTTACAGACAGAGCAAGAAACACCAGGTCCTCTCCCGGTATTTCTTTTCTCAAGAAGGGGATTTTAAGAGCGGCGACTTTCACAAAGCCGGTAAACTGCATAACCGACCCTGAAAGCAGAGCGTAACTCCTGTCTGTTATATCGAACAATGTGCCCAGAAACGGGAGTATTATGAATAAACCGACCAGCGCTGCCAAGGCCACAGACAATAGTGAAATTGATATATCATCCGGTTCGGCTTCTACTGCCGGCGAGGTTATGGCTATGGCAGATGCTCCACATATGGCAGAGCCTGTGGCGGTTAAATAAGTTATCTGCTTTCTCTGTCCAAGCAGTCTGCCAAGAAGTAGTACGGTTGCAAAGTAAACAAGCATGATAACCATTAAAAGAGCTATCATACTTGTTTCGACTTCTGCTAATTTTATAAAATTCAGATTGTTGGCTGCATAAAAAACAATGCCTGCCGGAATAAATATTATAGGGGCAAGTGTAAAACCTGGCTTAAGGTTGGCCCTGCTTCCTGTTGTTCTGACCACTATTCCGATAACCATTGCCACCAGTAATGGATCGGCAAAAGAAGCTTTTGTTAATACCCTGATCCCATAACTTAAGACTCCTATTAAAACTGCTAGTGTCAACCCGGAAGAACCTTGTTTCAGATGGTTCATAAAAAAGTTGTGCTTCTGCATCCCGGTTCCAACAGTCCTTTATTATTCTTAAGCCTTAAACATAAATCCCAAGATGTCCCAAAGTTAAAGATAATAGAAAGGGCTCTAAATCTTCAAGTCACTGGAAAATTCATGGGCTTGTCAAGAGTACTTGACTAAATTGCTAGAGTATATTATTGTGTATGTAGATGTACCGTATTATTTTATTCTGGAAAACTTTCTGGGGGTGAAATCATTATGGATGTTTACCTGGACTATATCGCTTCGACACCGTGTCTCCCTGAAGTGACAAAGGCGGTACTGCCGTACTTCAGTGAGATCTATGGCAACCCGCAGAGCGATCATGAACCCGGTTGGAAGTCAAAGATGGCCATGAACGAAGCACGCAATGATATAGCCATGTTGATCAACTCCACACCAGAAGAGCTGATCTTTACATCATCTGGTACCGAGTCGAATAATTTTGCTCTAAAAGGCATTGCTCATGCTTATTCTTCGAAGGGGAAG
>JALUUO010000066.1 GCA_027021335.1 Nitrospirota bacterium | reverse complement strand
CTGACCACGAAGAGCAAGTACCTTCGTGATTGCTGCTGTAAGCGTCGTCTTACCATGGTCAACATGACCGATAGTTCCAATGTTTACATGTGGCTTTGTACGTTCAAATTTCTCTTTTGCCATTAGATCCTCCTCATAACCAAAATCAAAATAATATTATTAAAAACCGAACTTACCGAACCGGCACCAACCGCCTCGGAGTCCCCCCATCTATGGAGCCCATGAGCGGGATTGAACCGCTGACCTCATCCTTACCAAGGATGTGCTCTACCAACTGAGCTACATGGGCATATAAACCGTTCTATTAAAACCAGTTTCAGATAAAATTTTCCAATATTTTTAAAATAGCTCAGGTGATTATTGGAGCGGGAAACGGGATTCGAACCCGCGACATCCAGCTTGGAAGGCTAGCGCTCTACCAACTGAGCTATTCCCGCACCCACTCATACTATATATATTTATTGTATAAAAAACATATGGTGGAGAGAGGAGGATTTGAACCTCCGAAGGCTGAGCCGGCAGATTTACAGTCTGCTCCCTTTGACCACTCGGGAATCTCTCCACAAAACATAGCCTAAAAGCTAAGTTCAACAACCTGAATCAATCATCCAACAACTAAAAAACGCCTCGTTAAAGTACATAAAACGACTGTCTGGAGCCACCGAAGGGATTCGAACCCCCGACCAGCTGATTACAAATCAGCCGCTCTTCCAGCTGAGCTACGGTGGCAAATTCAGACAACGCCGAAGAGTCAAGCTCTAGCTTATACATACTTGCACGAAAAAAATCAAGGGCTATTATACTCTGATGGAAAGAATTAAACAAGTACCAAGTTCTCTGACAGGTCGCACAGGGTGATTAATCCAACTAAATTATTTGAACAATTTCAATATGTTATCACAATCAGGCTCTCTGGCGTAGTATTTCATACAGAAGCATTCCTGTAGCAACAGATACATTAAGGGAGTTTATTCGGCCAAGCTGCGGGAGGGAAACAAACAGGTCGCAACTGGAAAGAACTGTAGGACGAATACCCCGCCCTTCACCACCAAAAACAACAGCAACAGGGCCTCTAAGATCCACTCTCCATGGGCTAGGCCCCTTTTCCGGCTCAACACCCACAATAAAGATTCCACGATCCTTCATAGCGCTTATCGCTCTTTTTATGTTTGTAATCACAGAGAAGTTCATGGACTCCAGGGCGCCGGATGATGTTTTTGCCGCTGTCGGCCCGAGAGTTGCGGACCTTCTGGAGGGAAGCACTATGCCATGAACACCGCAGGCTTCAGCAGTTCTGATAATAGCTCCCAAATTGCGAGGATCTTCTACGCCATCGAGAAGAACAAAAAAAGGTGTTTCATCTTTTTCGACCGGAATATCAAGCAGCGCATTAAGAGGCAGCGGTTTTTTCTCCAAGGTTTCGGCAGCTACACCCTGTGCCGCTTTGGAAGGACATTTTCCACTAAACACCTTCTTTGGCAACAGCTCCACCCGAATACCGGCCCGGAGAGCCAACTCCCGGATCTCTTCAAAAGCCGCCCGCCTTTTGCGCCCCTCTTCAAAATATACACACTTTACAGGCTTGCTATCTGCAAGCAGCGCCTCACGAACAGGATTTATTCCGAAAACAAGAACTTTACGCAACACCGGTTGCTTTGCAGCATGGGACATTTAAAAAACAGATCTGAAAATCAAACACCGAAGGCAGCAAAACAATATACCCTTAAACCTGTCGACAACCTACAATCGCCACCAACTTTTTGATTTTATAAAAAATTCTCTATTTTCTATAGCACTATCGACTTATCGCAACTGTTGTACATGGCAGCATTGTCATATTGACTGCCACTTGTTATTTCAGATGGAAGGCCATCGGTTTTAGCATTTAATTGTTTTGCACTGTGATCACAGAAGCTCATAGTAACGCCTTGAAGTTTAGATAACTCTGTGAAGGAGGGATCCGTAAAAAAATTGGTACCCTCATCCATAGTAAACATAGTAACTTCGTGGCCTTTGGATAGAGCACTTTTTGTAAGTCCGATTATGTCTTCAAGGTGTTTGTCCGTATTCACCAAAATACCGAGTTTCATGTTTTAGTACCTCCTTAGTAATTACAGCGGTTGTTTTTTCTATTACTTGGTTAATGTTAAGATTAAGATTAAATTAACTACCAGGATATAACCTTATCATTTTCTGAAATGAGATCTATAATTTGATCATAGTTCTTGTTCTCTCTTAAATCGATAACTGTAACATCATTTGAAGCTTTATGTTCGTTCATAATAGAGTTCAACGTTTCATCCGGATCTTGCTTAAGAATATATAATATCTTCATAATCTATCTCCTTCTTCAATGCCTTATGTATCTAATATGGCAGTATGTGATCGTATTGTGTAAGTTTTTTTGCTAGGTCTTCTGTGGAAAGGTATTCCATATCCTTATTGTCTTTGCAGTTAGTGTATACGTTCATATCCATATCTTTCATGGTTTCAAAGTTCAGAGTATTATCTTCCGTTTCCTCAAGTTTTCTATCCAAAACATATACATCAATCACATCATCAAGCAGTATGATCCCGAGACCCATTCGCATGGCTTCTCCTTGCCTATCCCTTACAATCACCGCTATTTTCTTAGCCATATTCAACCTCCTTATTTTAAAGATTTTACATTATACTGTCGTGACCTAGTTCTGTCAAATATCTCAGCTTCAGATTTAGTTTCGAGCTATACGATTATGAAACACCAAATCTTTTAAAACTGTTAGAATACTTTAGAATATCAATGTGAGGTCAACAAATACCAGGGAATTTCATGTATGAATATCAGAAAAACAACCGTTTTTTCGCTCAGATTGCAGATAGGATAAAAGAGGTCGGAGCCAAAGAGCTGAATCGACTTGGCGCACAAAGAATAAGTCCAGCATACAGGGGAATATATTTTGACGCGGACAAGGAATCACTTTATCGCATTAATTATTGCACAAGGCTTGCATCAAGAATACTTGCGCCTCTTGTATGGTTTAACTGTAACACAACCGACCAACTGTACAAAAAAGCAAAGCGTATAAACTGGTTAGACATAATTCCCCAGGAAAGTACGTTTGCCATTTTCAGCAATGTATCAAACAGCAAAATAAGAAATTCGCAATATGCATCCCTGAGATTAAAAGACGCAATCGTTGATTCATTCATCGAAAAAACAAAAAAACGGCCTAATATCAACCCGAAAACCCCTGACATATGGCTGAACCTCCACATAACAAGTAACAAAGCGATCATCAGCCTGGACACATCCGGCGGTTCTCTGCACAAACGTGGCTACAGAAAGACTTCAGTAGAAGCCCCCATGCAGGAAACAGTTGCTGCTGCTATTGTTAAGTATACTGAATGGGACGGCTCTGCCGCACTTTATGACCCAATGTGCGGGTCCGGCACTTTGCTAAGTGAGGCATTAATGCATTTTTGCAGAATTCCCGCCGGTATTTTCCGCAGTAATTTTGGATTTAAATTTATGCCGGATTATGACAGCGGGCTATGGGCTAAAGTAAAAAAAGAACTCGACCGGCAGATCAAAGCATTGCCTGAAGAACGTATCTCTGGAAGCGATTCCTCCGCAAGGTCTATTGATATAGCAAAAACAAATATACTAAACTTGCCCCATGGAGCTAAAATAAAGCTTAGAACTCTTGATTTCAGAAAGATAAGTAGCTTGAGCAATAGAGTTATTATCACAAACCCTCCTTACGGTATACGTATGGGAGAAAAGCAGAAACTTGATCTCCTTTACAAAGATTTCGGTGATTTTTTAAAGAACAAATGCAAAGGTTCCACCGCATATATTTATTTTGGCAAGAGAGAGTTTATCAAAAAAATAGGACTGAAACCGTCATGGAAAAAGCCGATTGAGTCAGGCGGCCTTGATGGAAGGCTGGTGAAGTACGATCTATTTTAAGTACGATCTATTCATCTTTTTTACTCTAAAAAATTCTAAAATTTACAGTATCCGGAAAGATGCAAAAAAAAACGGCGACCGTATGGAGCCGCCGTTTTCCAAATAGTTATTTCTAAAATTAAGGATTATTGTCAGTATCGGACTAAAACAATCCCTTAACTTTTCCTGTATCCGTATCCACATCAACACGGCGGTAAGCCGGATCAGACGCAGTTCCGGGCATCAAGCTGATAGCACCTGCCACCGGAACAACAAACCCTGCGCCGTTATAGGTGAGAATATCCCTGATAAAGAGCTTCCAACCCTTGGGCACACCTTTTAGGCTTGGGTTGTCGGTAAGACTCAGGTGAGTCTTCACCATACAGGTTCCAAGCTTCGAAAGCTCAGGATCGTCCTGTATCTGATCAAGTTTCTTAAGAGCCTCTGGAGAGTACTCCACACCGTCCGCACCATACACCTCGGCTGCAAGTGTAGCGATTCTTTCTCTAAGCGGCACCTGAAGTTCATAAAGCAGCTTGAAATTGTTTGGCTCATCACAAGCATCCACAACCGCATCAGCAAGTTCAAGCGCGCCCTCGCCGCCTTTTTCCCAGTGCCTCGAAAGAGCAACCCTCGCACCTGCGGCCTCAGCGATTCTGCGGATGGCATTGATTTCGTTATCAGTATCTGTGTAGAAAGCGTTTATACATACCACTGGATTAATTCCCGCCTTCTTAACAGTATTAATATGATGCACAAGATTTTCGCAACCCTTTTCGACCCATCCAACGTTTTCTCCCTGGTATTCAGCCGGGATCGGTTTGCCGGGCACAGGAATAGGCGCACCTCCGTGACATTTAAGAGCACGGATTGTGGCGACAAGAACTGCGGCATTGGGCTTTAAGCCGGAGAAGCGGCATTTTAAATTCCAGAATTTCTCGAACCCTATATCCGCACCAAAACCGGACTCCGTAACATGATAATCAGCAAGCTTAAGACCCACTCTATCGGCAATTATCGATGACTGACCAATAGCGATATTGGCAAACGGCCCTGCATGAACAAGAACAGGCTGTCCTTCAAGGGTCTGAAGAAGGTTCGGGTTAAGAGCCTCGACCATCCACGCGGTCATGGCACCGGCTACATCCAGGTCTTCTGTGGTTACAGGCTTACCTTTTTTATCATAGGCAACCACAATCTTACCCATCCGCTCACGCATATCTTTAAGGTCTTTGGCTACAGACAAAATAGCCATAACCTCGGATGACACGGCAATGGCAAAACTCGAATTCATCATAAACCCGTCCATCTTGCCGCCGATTCCTATGATGATGTTTCTTAAGGACTGCGCGCAGAAATCAATTATCCATTTCATCTGCACATTGTTCGGATCAATGTTAAGACGCTTAAGATTTCTCTTTTCAAGCTGCGCGTCATCATAGTTGAACTCGTGCTGCATACGACTTGTCAGTGCAACCATGGCCAGGTTGTGAGAATTCATAATGGCGTTTATATCGCCGGTAAGACCAAGTGAAAAAGGGGTAAGCGGAATACACTGCGACAGCCCGCCACCTGCAGCCGAACCTTTGATATTCATGGTCGGACCGCCTGATGGTTGCCTGATAGCGGCGATCACGCTCTTGCCACGCTTTCCGAGGCCCTGGGTAAGTCCCATGGTGGAAGTCGATTTACCCTCACCAAGGGGTGTCGGCGTTATAGCCGTAACATCGACATACTTGCCATCCGGCCTGTTTTCAAGGCGCTTAAGAATTTTACTAAAGTCCAGCTTGGCCACGTAATGGCCATGCGGCAAAAGCTCCTCCTTCTCAAGGCCGAGCCCTTCGGCAAGCTCGTAAACCGTTTTCATGTTTTTTTCCGCTGCCTCGGCTATTTCCCAGTCAGCGTGTTTTGTTGGATCAAGTGACATATTGTACTCCTCCTTAGTATTTTTAAATTGTAAATGCGAACCTATATTCGCCTTTTATGCTTTTTGCAGTCTAACCGCGCAAACCTTGGCCTCGGGAATCTTGCATACAGGATCCAGCGCATCATTGGTAAGAATATTGGCCGCCGCCTCTTTGTAGTGAAAAGGAATAAATACCACACCAGGGCCGACCTTGTCAGCCACCTTTGCTTTAAGCTTTATCTCTCCCCTGCGGGATGTCACGGAAACCATATCGCTGGTGCTGATGCCCAAGTTTTCGGCATCTGCGGTATTTATCTCGACAAATGCCTCCGGCGCCACGGCTTCCAGCGCTTTTGACCTTCGGGTCATAGTTCCGGTATGGTACTGAAACAGAACCCTCCCTGTGGTAAGAACAAACGGATACTCATCATCAGGCAATTCCTTGGACTTAACAAAAGGCACCGGTGTAAAAGTCGCCTTACCCTTTGGAAAAGTTCCATGGAAGAGATATGGAGTTCCTGGATGATCCGAAGTCGGACACGGCCAGTGGAGCCCATTATCATTAATGCGCCGGTAGGTCATACCAGCCAATGCAGGCCATAGCGAACCCGCTTCCAGAAACGCATCTTCAGGCGTGTTTAAGCAAAGATCAAAACCCATGCGCAAAGAAAGCCTGCATATGATCTCAAGATCGTCCAGTGCCTCACCAGGTGCGTCTATTGCTTTTCTTACACGTTGCACACGCCGCTCGGTATTTGTAAAAGTGCCGTCTTTTTCGGCAAAAGACGCCGCGGGCAGAACCACGTCGGCAAGTTCAGCGGTCTCGGTCAGGAATATGTCCTGCACTACAAGAAACTCAAGATTTTTCAAGGCATTTGTCGTGTGCCCCATGTTTGGATCGCTCAGCAGTGGATTTTCACCCATTATGTAGAGAGCCTTTAAGCTGCCGTCAATCATCGCTCCGGTCATCTCAGTGGCTGTCATACCAACCTTTGAAGGCACTGGCCTGCCCCAAACGGATTCGAACTTCGCCCTTGCAGCCTCGTCCGTCACCTTCTGATAACCTGGAAGAACTGTTGGGGCACATGCCATATCTGAAGAACCCTGGACGTTGTTCTGGCCTCTCAAGGGGTTCACTCCTGTGGACTCCCTGCCTAGATTGCCGGTAAGCATTGCAAGATTGGCCACCGAGTAAACATTGTTTGTGCCCATAGAGTGCTGAGTGATACCCATTGTGTAGTATATTCCCGCTTTTCCGGCTGATGCATATATTTTTGCAGCCTTAATTATATCCTCTTTCGGCACACCGGTAATCTTTTCTGCGTATTCAGGTGTAAACTCCTTAACCGCTGCTTTAAAAGCCTCAAACCCCTCTGTCCGCTCCTCAATAAACCTTTTATCCTCGAGCCCCTCTTCAAGAATCACATGCATCATTGAATTAAGAAGAGCCACATCAGTACCGGGCCTCTGCCTTAGCCAGAGAGCTGCAAACTTTACAAGAGGAATTTTTCTTGGGTCCGCAACAATAATTTTAGCTCCTTTTTCAGCAGCTTTTTTCATCCGAAGAGCAACTATCGGGTGATTCTCCGTGGTGTTTGAACCTATAACAAAAAGAGCGTCGTTGTTTTCCACCTCTGCTATCGAATTCGTCATAGCTCCGGATCCGAACACTGTGGCCAGACCGGCCACCGTTGCACTGTGTCAGTAACGTGCACAGTGATCAATATTGTTCGTGCCGATCACCGTGCGGAAAAATTTCTGAAAAGCGTAGTTCTCCTCGTTTGTGCACCGGGCCGATGACAGCCCCCCTAACGCGTCCGGTCCATGTTCTTTTTTTATACCTTCAAAACGAGACGATATAAGCCCCAGTGCCTCATCCCAGGACGCAGGTTCAAGAGGTCCATCTTTTCGCCTTCTTATAAGAGGAGTCCTCAATCTGTCGGGCTTGTTAATGAACTCGAATCCGAACCTTCCCTTTGAGCATAACCACCCCTCGTTAAGAGTATTTTCTCTGGAGGAAACTCTTATCACACGGTTTCTAACGCTGTGAAGTGTGATATTACAGCCACAACCGCAATAGGGGCAGACCGTTTCGGTATATTTAACATCCTTCTGCCTGCCCTGTGCCTCCCATACTTTTCCGGTAAGCGCGCCTGTGGGACAAACCGCCACGCACTGACCGCAGAACTCACAGTCAAGATCCTTTTCATAAGGCGGGCATACTTTGGCATTAAAGCCACGATAGGCAAGATCAATGGCTCCCACCGCCTGCACCTCGCCGCAAACACGCACACACTTGGCACAGAGAATGCATTTCTCCATTTCCCGCTTTATGAAGGGATTTGCATCTTCCTTGTCATAGCGTCTTCTTTCACCCCAGAACCGGTTGTCGCGCAGACCATAAAAATATGCGAGTTCCTGAAGAGTGCAGTCACCGGCCCGCTGACAGACCATACAGTCGTTTGGATGATCTGAAAGCAAGAACTCAATAACCGTACGCCTCAGCCTGTAAAGTTGCTCGCTTTCAGTGGTAACCACCATGCCGCCGGCCACAGGAGTAGTACATGCCGTGACAGGCCGCGGCACACCCTCCAGCTCCACTATGCAGAGGCGGCATCCTCCATAAGGTTTCAGTCTCGGATCGTGACATAGGGTCGGAATATCCAGGTTCAGCAACCGGGCCGCATCTAAAACAGTCGTCCCCTCCGGAACACTTATATCTCTACCGTCTATAGTTAAATCAATCATAGTTAAATACACCCTGCTGTTTATTTTGGTTTTAATAGTTAGTTTGGATTGACTTTGAATTAAGTAATGTTTTGTTATTCTTTAATTACCGATTTGAATTTGCAGACATCGAAACATGCTCCACATTTCACACATAATGATGTGTCGATGTAGTGCGGTTTTTTCTTTTCACCGGTAATCGCTCCGGCCGGACAAGCCCTCAGGCACATGCCGCAACCTTTGCACAAATTTTCTATCACTGTGAAAGTAAGCAGGCTGCGACAGACCGCAGCCGGACAGCGTTTATCATTTATATGTGCTTCATACTCATGCCTAAAATACTTGATAGTGCTCAAAACAGGATTAGGAGCCGACATTCCAAGGCCACACAAGCTTGTATCTTTAATGTCATTTGCCATATCCAGGAGAAGATCTATATCCGTCTTCTTTCCTTTTCCTTCAGTAATCCTGGTAAGGACCTCAAGCAGCCGCTTTGTACCAATTCTGCACGGAGTACACTTGCCGCATGATTCCGACTGAGTAAACTCAAGAAAGAATTTAGAAATATTAACCATACAGTCGTTCTCATCCAGAACAACCATACCTCCGGAACCCATCATAGAGCCGACTTTGAGCAGGTTCTCGTAGTCTACCGGCAGGTCTATATGCTCCACGGGAATACATCCACCTGATGGACCGCCGGTCTGAACAGCCTTAAATAGTCGGTCACCTTCGATTCCACCACCAATATCGTAGATGATCTCCTTTAAAGGTATACCCATGGGCACTTCTATAAGGCCGGTGTTACATATCTTTCCAGTAAGAGCAAAAACCTTCGTACCCTTGCTGGTCTCAGAGCCCAGCGAGGCAAACCACTCGGCACCTTTCCGGAGAATAAAGGGCAGATTGGCCAAGGTCTCAACGTTGTTTATAACCGTGGGTTTACCCCAAAGCCCCTTGGCGGCAGGAAAGGGCGGCTTAGCCCGTGGCATGCCGCGCTGGCCTTCAATAGATGCGATAAGAGCGGTTTCTTCACCACAGACAAAGGCACCCGCTCCAAGTTTCACCTTGATATCGAAATCAAAAGACGTTCCGTGAATTGCTTTACCGAGAAAACCATGAGCACGAGCCTGGCTAAGCGCTTTATGAAGACGTTCAACCGCCAGGGGATACTCTGCTCGTATATAGACATATCCCTCGGCTGCTCCAATAGCATAAGCTGCGATACTCATACCTTCGATCACAGCATGCGGATTGCCTTCTATGACTGAACGATCCATAAAGGCTCCGGGATCGCCTTCATCTGCATTGCATATTACATATTTCCGGTCCGACTTGTTGGCAGCGCAAAATTGCCACTTCATACCTGTCGGGAAACCAGCCCCTCCCCTACCCTTAAGGCCAGAGGCTTTAACACATTCGATCACCTCGGCAGGCGACATTTCTGAAAGGGCCTTAACAATACCCTTGTAGCCGTCAACATCCAGGTATGCCTGTATGTCTTCAGGATCTATCTGCCCGCAGTCAGCAAGCACCACCTTTTCCTGACGGTCATGAAAGTCATGATAATCCTGCCCGACCACCCAATCTTCCACAGGTACGCCGCCGATTATATGCTCTTCTACGAGACGCGGGACCATATCCGCCTTGATATATTGATACGTGGTTCTAACATCATCGACAGAAACATCCACAAGCACATCCCGAGCACAAAATCCCCTGCATCCCACACGGTGCACAGCGCAATGTTTTTCCACGTCGGCCTCAAGACCTGCCTTACGGAGCTCGAGGTCAAAGGCAGCCATAACCTCGTCACCGCCTGCGGCTATACCACCTGTTCCCATGCATACATTTATCTTTATGTTATTACTCACTAGGACTTTCCTCGTAGGTTTTCAATTCTTTCACCATCTTATCAGGCGTCATCTTACCGTAGACCTTTTGATTAACAAGCATCACCGGAGCAATACTGCAAGCCCCTACGCATGCAACTTTCTCCAACGTAAACAATCCATCGCCGGTTGTATCTTCACCTTTTGCAAGTGACAGTTCATCCTGGAGCCTGAAAATGATCCGATCCGAGCCCTTAACATGACATGCCGTACCGCAGCATGCGGTTATGATATTCTTACCCCTTGGCTTCAGGTAGAACTGAGAGTAAAAGGTCGCCACACCAAAGAATTTGCTTGCCGGAATTCCTGTCTTGTCGGAAAACCAGTAAACAGCATCTTCAGGTATATATCCGAATTCGGACTGTATATCTTGAAGCGCTGATATTATATTCCCCCCGTTATTATTAAAATGGGAGTGAATAGTATTGAGTTTTGTTAACATAGATGATTCCATAAAAGTGCTCCGTCCAAAAAATTCAAATAGGTTAGCATATAAAGTTATGGTTTTGCAAAATCCATAACTAAAGCAGATTTTTAGCAGATTTTTTTAACTTGCATTTTGGTAAAAAATTATAATAGCATGACAGAATTATCAAATTACGGAGAGGTAAAAACCATGGAAATAAAATCCAATTTCGGCATAGAAAACCAGGGCGTTTTGAATGTTGCCAACGAGCACTGGAACTTTTCTACAGAAGCGCTTTACGAAGAAGCTATTTCGCGCAAGGAAGGAGTTTTGGCCGCTAACGGTCCCCTTATAGTACGAACAGGACTTCATACCGGAAGGGCGGCCAATGATAAGTTTATCGTAAAAGAGCCATCCACCGAAAGCGCGATCTGGTGGGGTAAGGAGAATAAAGGCATATCGCAGGAAAGCTTTGAACGTATTTATAAACGCATGATGAGCTTTCTAAAAGGCAGAGACGTATTCATCCAGGACTGCTGGGCCGGTCATGATAAGGAAAACCGCATGCCTGTTCGTGTTATTACTGTTAACGCATGGCACAGCTTGTTTGCCCGCACATTGTTCATCCCTGCAACACCAGAAGAAAGGGCGGTGCATATCCCTGACTTCACCGTAATAAACGTGCCTGACTTCCAAGCAGACCCTGCCGAGGACGGAACATCTTCTGATACGTTTATACTTGTGAATTTCGCCAAGAAATTAGTCCTTATAGGTGGCACAAGTTATGCCGGAGAGATGAAAAAATCGATATTTTCAATATTGAACTACCTTCTTCCTCAAAAAGGCATACTCTCGATGCATTGCTCAGCCAATATAGGCGACAACAACGACGTCTGCCTGTTTTTCGGCCTCTCCGGAACGGGAAAAACCACACTTTCAGCAGACCCGGAAAGAATGCTTATCGGAGACGACGAACACGGGTGGTCGGACAGCGGAGTCTTCAACTTCGAAAACGGATGCTATGCAAAGGTTATCCGACTTTCAGAAGAAGCGGAACCTCAAATATACTCCTGCACACGTAAGTTCGGAACCATTATAGAAAATGTTGGGTTTGATCCGCAGACCAGGATCCTGGACCTTGACGACGATACCCTTACGGAAAACACCCGGGCAGCCTACCCACTTGCATTCATAGACAACGCGGTTATAAAGGGACGCGGCGGGCACCCTAGCAACATTGTAATGCTTACCTGCGATGCTTTCGGTGTTATGCCGCCGGTTGCAAAGCTAAGCCCGGAGCAGGCTATGTATCACTTTATCTCGGGATACACCGCAAAGGTGGCCGGAACCGAGAAGGGAGTTGGCAACGAACCTAAGGCAACTTTCAGCGCCTGTTTCGGCGCGCCATTTATGTCGCTTCACCCTTCGGTCTACGCAAATCTTCTGGGAGAAAAAATTGCCAAACACAATGTAAACTGCTGGCTCGTAAACACCGGCTGGATAGGTGGAGCCTATGGGGTGGGAAGCAGGATCAAAATAGCCTACACACGAGCAATAATTCATGAGCTTCTTTCAGGAAGGCTTGAAAGCATAGAGACAAAACAAGATCCGGTATTCGGGTTGCATGTGCCAATATCCTGCGATGGCGTACCCGGGGAAATACTAAACCCCAAAAACTCATGGGCAGACAAAGACGCATACGATCAAAAGGCAAAAACACTAGCCGCCCTTTTCCGGGAAAATTTTAAAAGGTTTGAGTCAGATGTAAAAGACAGCGTAAAGGCAGCAGCGCCAGGGGGATGAGACTTAAGCTTCCTGTTAATGATAACCCTCAACATAAATTTCATAAAAAAGAAATAGCAGCCGAACTAAAAAATGCATTTAACTCTGTTTCCAGTTTTATAGAAAAGCATACATCGATAGTCTGTCCTGACTGTAAAAACGTCTGCTGCATAGACAAACACGGACGTTATGACGACAGTGACCTCGTAATTCTTAGAGTTCTCGGCATAGAAAAGAACCATAATGATCAATCTGATCATGAAGAAACATCCCCATGCCGGTTTCTACGTAAAGATGGATGTTCACGTCAGAGATGGGAGCGACCTTTCCGCTGCACACATTTCTTTTGCAACCCTTTGCTGAAAAGCCTAGAAAATGACAGAGCCAAATCCTACAGAATATTTATAGAGCAGCTTCAGTACCTTGTAGAGATCAGACGTAAACTGCTGGATATTCATCTGTAATGTTTCATGAATATCTTTCAACCCGATCTACGCAGTAAAAACAGGTACAGACATTATATAGGCAGATTAATACAACATGTATTTTTTACGCTGTTTTTTCCGGAATTCCGTAAGTTGCTTTAACCAACATGCTTCCATGGTTTTCAGATCCACTCCTGAGTCTATCGCCTTCCGCAGTCTGTCACTGCCTGCAAGAATATCTATAGGCATTTTCTTCTTCTCGTACTCATAAGGCGGTTGTTTCCATCTGAACTTTGCCGGGTAGAGCTCGCGGGCTGCTTTTAAAACAGCAACAGATGTTTTAAACGGCTTAAATATATCAGGCGAGGTTACATGAACCTGCGCCCCACCACAAAGCCGGCCAGCGTATTTCTGAAATCCAGGCAGAAACGAAACAGGCCTGAAGGCAACTCCCGGAAGCCTAAAGCACTCCTTAAGGTGATTAACAAACCGTTCAGAATCGATAAACGGAGCTCCGAAAAGCTCGAACGGCCTGGTAGTGCCACGGCCCTCGCTAAGGTTAGTGCCCTCAAGAAGACAAAAACCCGGATAGACCATGGCGGTGTTTTGGGTAGGCATGTTAGGTGAAGGAGATACCCAGGGAAGGCCTGTATCGTCAAACCAAAAATCGCGGCGCCATCCCTTCATCTTAATAACGTGAAGTTCCAGAGCCGGAAAAAAATCTTCTTTTAAATACGACGCTATTTCTCCGATAGTCATCCCATGCCGTACAGGCAGAGGACGGCGTCCTACGAACGAAGTCCACCCGGAATCAAGCACCGGACCCTCGGTAAGCCTGCCTCCGATCGGGTTTGGTCTATCCAGAACCACAACCGGTATTCCATAGGCTTCCGCCGCCTCCATGCAAAGATCCAAAGTCCAGATAAATGTATAATATCTGGCTCCTACATCCTGTAAATCTATGGCCAGAACATCGATATTTTTAAGCATTCGGGCCGAGGGCTTCCTCGTGGCTCCGTAAAGGCTGAAAACCGGAAGGCCGGTTCTGCGGTCACGATAGCTCTGCCACTCAACCATGTTGTCTTGCGTCTGACCAAGAAAGCCGTGTTGAGGACCAAACAGTGCGGTAAGCCGGAACTTGTTGGATTCAAGAAAAATATCAACGGCATGCCGAAGCCGCCTATTTACAGAGGGCGGATGCGCCAAAAGCCCAACTCGGCAACCATTTAGAGACTTAGGCCAACTCCGGTTAACAAGGTCCAAACCCGTAGCTACCTGTTTTTTCAAAGCTGACCTCGTATACCAAAACCTTCTACATCCTTAGCCAGCTGATAAGCAGCCATTAATGCAGCGCTCATCCCAAGAAGTTTTGCGCTCAATTCAACTCCGGGCATCACTTCAGGGTACCAAAGTAACAGGTAGAGGCCGGCTGCCAGCATAAGCAACATACTACAATTTCTTAATGCCCGGCGCCCTTTTAGTGAAAGATCATTAAGCCACTTGCGGATCTTTTTTTGTCGGCGGGCCGCCACCCATGCGGTCAAAGCACCCAGAAGGCCGCCTGCATAAACATCCAGCGGAAAATGAACTCCAACATATACTCTGGAATAACCGACCAATAAACCCAATAAAATAGCGCAAAAACGCCACATAGGTGACCGTAGAAGCAGAAACAAAACCAGACCTGCAGCAACCGCCGAAGCAGTATGCCCGGAAGGAAAACTTCCTCTTTTATAAGCCGATCCTATCACGTGAATGAGTTCCGGCGAAAACAGGGCCGGCGGACGTGGCAGATCGAACAGTGGTTTTAGGATATTTACCGCCAGACCTGATGTGATGTATGCTTCCATGGATAAAATAGTAATATCAGCCCGCCTTGGAAACAGGAAAAACAACAGCAGGCAAAGAATCAACCCGTCTCCCAACGAGGTGATATGAGTCATTATTATATCAAGACGGCCGGAATTGTGACTGTTGATCCAGAGAAACAGGGCAGTGTTGACCCTACGTATTATCCAGCCAAAGACACCCACTGCAATCACGACAGCAGGCAACAAATAAACACCGCGAAAAAGCAGACAACTATCGTTTTTGTCCTTTTTCAATTTTCCATCCAATATTTAGTAGAGACCTAAAAGTTGCAGAAATATCGTAGAAATGACGCTTAGCCTTTTCGCGTCTCTCAGGTACTTCGGCGCGGCCTCAGAGCGCCACGACGAGATCTACCGCAATTGGCTCTTACGCGGTTACGGATACGCTGGTACTCTGCGGAAGTATCCCTCCGCCGTGAAGCCTCCGCAGTAAACTCACGATAGATTCTGTAACATGCCTCGCGGATACTGGTTTGAATAACATCAAAACTGTTTCTTGGAAGCCATTGCCGCTCAACAAAAACCGATCTTAAAAAGGGGTTGACCTGAACTCTTGCCAGCAATCTTTCGTTCAAACGCTCATAGTCCCGAACATGGTCGAATTCGTGCGCAGTCCAGATCCGCCGCTCACATTCACTCAGCCTGTTGGATATAAATATCAGGCTGTATGTCTGGACTGCAAGTACTCCACGCTCATAACGGAACTCCATGTTCCCCACCAGGTTTCGCCTTTGCTCAAAACGAATGCCACGCACATCTACAGTAATGCCGGGAACTGTAATTCCTGCAATGTCTTGCCGGCTTGCGTTAGGATTTCCGACTCTGCGGGCCCAGGAGCGAACCGTTGCAAGAGGCACAATCCTGGGTGTCGGACGAACCGAGGGTGAGATAGCAACATGTATGGGGTGTAAATCAACCATTCTTCAGGCTCCTTACCTCCCAAAAACCTGATTTCTACTCTCTAAGAAGCTGCAAGCTCAAACGTATGTCAGCCAGTCACAATATGCGGATTTTCCGCCTTTTACTGTATCGAAATAGAGTGCCTGCAGTTTTTTGGTTATCGGACCTGGAGGGCCTATTTCACGACCATCCAAATCACGTATAGGGGTAACTTCCGCCGCTGTGCCGGTAAAAAACGCTTCCGAAGCCGTATAGACCTCATCTCTTGTAAAGCGGTACTCCTTTACCTCTATTTTTTCATCCTTAGCCAATCTGATTATGGTGTCTCGGGTGATTCCGTCCAGGATTGATGTAAGAGGCGGTGTTTTCAGAATTTCCTTTCTTACGATAAATATGTTTTCACCACTTCCCTCAGCCACATATCCCTCTGCGTCAAGAAGAAGCGCCTCATCGCTTCCTGAGGAAATAGCCTCCTGTTTGGCAAAAATAGAGTTCATGTAGTAGCCGCATACCTTGGCTCTGGTCATGGCTGAATTTACATGATGGCGCGTAAAAGATGAAGTTCTTACCTTGATTCCCTTGTTAAGACCGTCCTCACCAAGATAGCTCCCCCAGGGCCATGCGGCAATGGTGAGGTTTACGGGGTTGCTTTTGGGGTAAATCCCCATAGATCCAAGGCCTAAATAGGCCAAAGGACGAACATAGCACTCCTTAAGGCCATTGACTCTTATGACCTCAAGCGTGGCTTCTATGACTTCGTCTTTCGAGTATGGCATTGGAAATTGACAGATCTTGGCCGACTCAAACAACCTGGTCACATGCTCGGACAACCGGAATACTGCCGGGCCTTTGTCGGTATTGTAGCAGCGTATTCCTTCAAACACACCTGAACCGTAATGGAGAATGTGGCTTAATACATGAACTTTTGCGTCATTCCAATCGACTAACTCTCCGTCCATCCAGATCTTTTCAGCTAATTTCTGCATAGTGGTGATTAAGATATCACTACTGCCAAACCAAAATCAATCCGAATTTATCTCTTCCCTTCTCAAAGTGTATACTTCAAATAATGCAGACAAGCAAAAACTCATATGAACAAGGTCAGCAGCCCTTCGGCCTTCTGCCGGTTGTTATTGGAGTATGCGGATTTTCGGGCTCTGGAAAAACAACCCTGATAGAATCCGTTCTGCCCAGCCTTAAAAGCTCGGGACTGGCAGTGGCGGTTCTGAAACATGATGTTCATGGCCTTGTTATGGACCGACCGGGAAAAGATACCAATAGGTTTGTCTGCGCAGGAGCCGACTTTGTGTTTGCTCACAGCACAACAAAATCGTTTCAAATTTATTCCACATCCATGAGTCTAGAAGATGCGCTAAGAGCCCTGCCGCTCTGCCTAGACCTGATCATTGTGGAAGGGCATAAAAATTCACCGCTTAGACGAGTATGGCTGGATGGGCCGAAATCAGATAATGAACCGGCCGGCCTTGGTTCAATAGCCAGGTTACCCTGGAACGTCACTGGGCGTGCTGAGCAGTTTTTTGAAATCATAAAAAGTGAACTCAAAAAAAGTATCGATGCAAGACCCCTGAGGTACGGCCTCATGGCCGGCGGCAAGAGCACACGCATGGGCAGCCCCAAGGCACTTCTTGAGGTTGATGGTGAGTTTCTTGCCGAGCGTACATTTCGGATTCTGAACTCTGCCGCATGCAGTAATAAAGCAGCAACAAAATATAAGCCGGTTATACTTGGCGCAGGACCTCTTCCAGGGTCACTGATCAATCAAACCACATTGCTGCCCGATCCGCCCTGCACTGCCGGGCCAGCGGCAGGACTTCTGGCTGCAAGCCGTTGGGCTCCGGATAGCGCATGGATGATCTGTGCCCTAGATATGCCTGGAATTACGCCGGAAACCATCGACTGGATAATAAGCATGCGAAAGCCGGGGGCCTGGGCAGTACTTCCTAAACTGCCGAACAGCCCTGGGGTTGAGCCGCTTTCCGCCTGTTACGAACCCATGATATTTCCTTATATAGAGTCCATGGTCCAAAAAGGCCGAATGGCTCTAAACGAGCTGGCCCGGCACCCGAAAGTGATCACCCCCCTGGTTCCAGAGCGATTTGTGCCGGCCTTCACCAACGTAAACAGACCGCAAGACTGGAAAAATGCAGTCGGTTCGTCTAATAAATAAACAGAGAAACTATGACATTTAAAGACAAACTTCACCAAATTAAAACCCAGGGACTTTACCGCACGACACGCCGGATCGACTCGGACCACGGACGTATAATACGTATTTCGGGGCGAACGATGATAAACTTCGCTTCTAATAATTATTTGGGCCTGGCCGGTGATCCACGTTTGAAGAAAGCTGCGGCCAAAGCCATACAAGACTACGGCTGGGGAAGCGGCGCATCCAGGTTGATGAGCGGAACCAACCGGCTTCACGAAGAGCTGGAGGAACGTATTGCCGCCTTCAAAAATACTGAATCAGCTATTCTATTTAATTCCGGTTATACCGCAAACGTGGGGGCTATTGCGGCCATTGCCGGCAAAGAAACCATGATTTTCAGCGATAAACTGAATCATGCAAGCCTTGTTGATGGGATCAGGTT
This sequence comes from Nitrospirota bacterium, assembly GCA_027021335.1. Lineage (GTDB taxonomy): Bacteria > Nitrospirota > Thermodesulfovibrionia > SZUA-242 > SZUA-242 > JALUUO01. Next base: position 20,136 of record JALUUO010000066.1, on the reverse strand, counting down.
GTCAAAAGCCGGGTTCAGGGTGTTTAGACACATCGATATGATGCATCTGGAAGAACTGCTCTCCAGCAACACCGGAAAAAAAATGATTGTTACCGATACCATCTTCAGCATGGATGGAAATATAGCCCCTATTGAACAAATAATCGAAATCGCCGGCAGGCACAATGCTATACTCTATCTGGACGATGCACACGGCACAGGCACCTCAGCAAATCTTTTCGGTTTTTTCCCCGTGAAATCACCTGAAAAAAACTTTCTGAAAGAGAAAGCCAAGACAGAACAGTTAATTTTAATGGGAACACTTTCAAAGGCTCTTGGCAGCACCGGGGCTTTTATAACAGGTTGCAAGCCGCTTGTGGAATACTTGCGAAACCTCACACGAAGTTTTATTTACACCACGTCGCTTCCGCCTGCGGCCTGCGCCGCTTCAATTGCCGCAATCGAGATTATCGAGAAAGAAGGAGACACTCTCCAACAAAAACTTTCTGAAAACTGCCGCCACCTCGGCAATGGCTTAAAAAAGCTTGGAATAACCGCCGATGCGGCAACACCCATATTCCCCATAATTACCGGAGAGCTGAAAAAAACCCTCAAGGTTGCCGCACAGTTGGAACGACTTGGCATATTCGCACCTGCTGTCCGCCCTCCAACAGTAAGCGCCGATACCTGCCGTATCCGTATTTCGCTTACGGCCGAACACTCACAGAAAGACATCGACATACTGCTTGAAGCTCTTTACAAGCTGCTTTGAACAGCAGATACCAACCATAGCTGCCGCCAGGCATACAACCGGCACTTGACATCTGCTAAAACGCATGCTAGTTTAAATAAATAGTAATGGTAAGGTGTTGTATCCAGGCAGAATACAGCTTGCTTGACTGACCGGAAGATTTTAAAAACAGATTATTATTTTTTTGTTCTTTAGATTTTTTAGTTTTTTTTAAAAACAAATTATGAAAAAAATGACAAGTTGACAAAAAGAAATATCTTGCTTTATGCTAGGACTATCCTCTTGATCGATTCAAATAATTCTCCGCATCTTTAACTATTAACCCGAAACCAAACTGCTTGTTATCATCACACGTTGGGAAAATACCCCGTTTAATATAACCACGCTTTAAAGGAACCGGTAGAATTATTAATCGTTATTAAGATTGTGTCTTTTAAAGGAATTAAAGCCGACGTCCGATAAATAAATTAAAGGCTGACACGTGGAACATTGTTCATTTCACACAATATCTTTTTCAAGAAATCAAGCTCTAAAGCCTGCGCATAAATTCTAAAAGATTCTAAAAAATCTAAATAAATAAACTCTAAACAAATCAAACTAAAAGCCATGGCGGCCTCTAAGGCTCGTCGATACTCAGACTAAAACTTGGAAGGGAAAGCACTATGGAAGGTTCTAATGCCAGATCAACTATTTCAAAACCCGCAAGAGGTGGCAGGTTTCAAAAAAATGAAAACAACCTGAAAAACGGCAAACACGGGAATCATCTCGACGAAAAAAAATCTCATCGCATGAACATTACCGAACTTAAGGCAAAGACCACGGATGAACTTACCCGCATGGCAGTGGATCTGAATATCGAAGGAGCAAGCGGCCTGCGCAAACAGGACCTAATTTATGCCATTCTCCAAGTGCAGACCGAAAAAACAGGTCATATTTTCGCTCAGGGTGTCCTCGAAATACTGCCCGACGGATTCGGCTTTCTTCGTTCTCCTGACTTCAGCTACCTTCCAGGGCCGGACGATATATATGTATCTCCATCTCAAATACGCCGATTCAATCTCCGAACCGGAGATTTAATCACAGGACAAATACGGCAACCAAAAGACAGTGAGAGGTATTTTGCTCTTCTTAAGGTTGAGGCCATCGCTCACGAGCCACCTGAGGCCAGCATCAACAGGCCGCTTTTTGACAACCTGACTCCATACTATCCTACCGAGAAACTGAACCTGGATTACACCCCGGAAGACTACTCAACACGTGTAATGGACCTGACAGCTCCTGCCGGCAAAGGACAACGCGGTCTGATAGTTGCGGCACCCCGCACAGGAAAGACCATGCTTCTTCAGTCTATAGCCAAAGCGATCAGAACAGGCAACCCTGAAACCCATCTTATCATTCTTCTTATAGACGAACGGCCAGAAGAAGTTACCGACTGGAAAAGAACAGTAGACGCAGAAGTGATAAGCTCCACATTCGACGAACCGCCCCAGCGGCACTGTCAAGTTGCCGAAATCGTAATCGACAGGGCAAAGCGTATCGTCGAGAGCAAAAAAGACGTTGTGATACTTCTTGATAGTATCACACGCCTTGCCCGGGCCTACAACACGATCATGCCCACAAGCGGCAGAGTGCTCTCCGGAGGCTTGGATTCAAACGCGCTCCAGAGGCCAAAAAGGTTTTTCGGTGCGGCAAGAAACATAGAAAATGGAGGTTCTCTTACAATCCTGGCAACCGCTCTTGTAGATACCGGGAGCCGCATGGATGACGTGATATTTGAAGAGTTCAAGGGAACCGGCAACATGGAACTGCATCTGGATCGCAGGCTGGTCGAAAAGAGAATATTCCCAACCATTGATATAAACGCGTCAGGAACCAGAAAGGAAGAACTTCTAGTTGAAAAAGACGTCTTGAATAAGATGTGGATACTAAGAAAAGTCCTCCATCCTTTAAGCTCAATAGAAAGCATGGAGTTTATCCTAAGCAAGCTTCGTGGAACAAAGAACAATAGGGAGTTTCTTGATATGATGAATAAGTAGGCAGAACAACCGGTGGGTTCACTATCTACTTCTGCAGCAGTACTCTTATGGTACCAAGGGTATCACGAAAATTCTCAACCATGTCATCTGAAAGATTTCCGGAAAGATCAATCGCCTTAAGAGCCAGTTTTTCCGCTTCATGCAGGTTCCGTTTTTCCGAAGCATAAAGCCATGCAAGACTATTGTAGGCTTCAGCAAAGCCAGGATCAGCCTTCAGGGCCAACCTGTAGTGGCTTTCAGCAGCATCCATATCTCCCATACCGAAATAAGCATTACCCGTATAAAGCTCGGCACGCGCCTTGAGCTCGCCTTCAGCAGCCAGTCGGTACTGCTCTATCGCATATACATATTCCTTCCTTAATTCATAGCTTACTCCAAGGTTTAGGTGTTCTTCAGCAGTAAGCGGGTCATCAAGCACCACGATTCGTGGCAGATGCAATCCACATCCACCGAGCATCAAAACCGACAGCACGGCGGCAACGATAGATAAATTTACAGGTTTCAGTTTATTTTCCCGCCCCCTGAAGACTGACCCCTGAAGACTGACTCAGGATGCATGATCAACGCCCAGTATCCAGTGCGGCGCCACCTCTTTTCAAAGTCTTCAAAAGAGATAAAAGTGTTCTTCCTGTAGCCATTATGCACAAAAAAACCATCATCTCGATAGCCGACCACAACCAGGTAATGACCACGCCGGACAATCCAGAACCCATTATCCACAAGCACGATAACCGGCTCTCCAGTATCCAGCAAACGCTTTATTTCTGCAATATCAGCACCACCCTGTTTGGCTTCAAAACCGTTTTCTATCGCGTAAATATACATATCCAGGGTAAGAGATCCGCGAGCCGCTTCCGAGAACATTTCGGCTGCTATAGTTTCAGGAGAGCGGGGACGATCCCAGTAACTCATAACAGAAGCCATAGCGGACGGCCCGCACTGATAGACTTGCTGGGGATAAAAAGGAACATCAAGCAGAGTCTCTTGGCTGTGCAGTAAAGCAGGGGAAAAAAAAGTAGTAATAAATAGAGTGGAAATTACAAAAAAGGAACTGAATGCCCCAGCTGCCGGCTTATTCAATTACAATTCTATGGTCTGTAAGTTTAAGAAGCAGAACAACAAGAATAGCTACAACAAGCAGACCGATCACCGAGCCCAGAACATCGGAACCTTTTTTCAGGTCATCTATTTTTACAGCCACATCATGAAGAGTGTCATCGTCAAGCCTGGAGATTCGCCGATCGATTTCATCCGGAGTAAGACCCAGGTCCATCATACGTTCGGAAACCAGCTTGGTCTCAAGCTCTTTACGGATTTTATATAAATCAGCATTTCTGTCGGCCTCTCCCTCTTGTGTGACAGCTGTCGATGGCGTCATTCCGGCAAATAAATCTGCCGGCACTGACCCAAGTATAAACATAGCAAATGCCAAGTAGATCCCGATAATTCTGAAGTGTCTTGTTTTCTTCCACATATTCAATATTCTCCTGTATAACTTATATGGAGCTGTTTAAACTGATATCAATTAACCTTGATACCGGGCATCTATATTATTATAGTAGTAACCAAGTTGAACAACCCCGGATTAAACAGCCACTTATTTTTTACCTCTTTTTTCGTCTCTTTTTTTTGTTTGTTCAAGCCTCTTGTTTATGAGCCTAACTCTGTTTTTATATTCATCCGTAATCGCTTTCGCATCTTCAGGGTAAGTAATAATATGCGGTGTTACCATTATCAGCAGCTCTGTGCGAACCACTTTGTCTTTAGTGCTGCCAAACAGAAAACCTATAACCGGAATTTGAGACAGGTAAGGAATTCCGCCTTGGCTTGTGGTTATCTTTTCATCTATAAGACCACCTATAACCAGAGTATTTCCGTCCTGTACAATCGCCGTGGTTTTTGCCTTCCTGGAATTGAAGACCGGAGAATCAAGCCCTCCGACATTCTCGGATTTCATACTGCTGATCTCCTGGGATATTTTTAATGTTACCATATTTTTTGCATTTATGTAGGGAGTTACCTCCAAAATGGTCCCGGTGGTTCTGTATTGTATCTGTCCTAAAGTAGCCCTGGTGCTGTTATCTACCGAAAGGTTTCCCGTAGCTGTAGGCACATCATCGCCCACCTCAATTCTAGCCTCCTTGTTATCAGTGGCAAGGATGCTTGGACTTGCAATAACTTTAAGCTGATTGTTCGATGCAAACATATTGAGTATGGCATTAAATTTGTCTGAATTAAAGACGGAAGCAACAGCTCCCAGAGCAAAATTCGTGGCGTTTGCAGCATCGGTCTCTGTCAGGCCGACTTGTCCAAAAGACATGCCTCCTGTCTCGATTCTTGGGTTCGAGTCGGTCTTCAGCAGCCATTCCACTCCATATTCCTCGTTTTCAGACAAAGTGACCTCAGCCACCATAACATCTATAAGAACCTGTTTCCTGGGAATATCAAGCTTCTTTAGGGCATCTACAATAGTCAGGTAGTTTTTAGGCGTAGCCTTTATGATAATAGCGTTTATATCGTCGTAAGCTGATAGGATCACTTCGCCGGAAACTTCACTACTGATAGTCGTGGTCGTACTTGGAGTGACGGATGAGTCCTTCTTTATATTGCGTTTTTGAGCGGTAGTGCGCTTACGGCTGGCTATAGAAGACCGCCGAATGCCGCTGGACTTACCTTCTGTATAGATGGTTTTTAAAATCTTGGTCAGGGATTTTGCTTCACCATGCTCCACGTAGTAGACAAAAGTCCTGACAGCCTCTGTTTCGGTCTCTTCAATATCCACAGCTTCCAGTATCTTCATAACACGGCTAAGCGCACTGGGACGGGCCGTAACTATCAAAATATTGGTCGGCTCGTAAACAATAAGGTCGGCCCCCCTTGGAAGCAGGTTACGCAAAATACTTGCTGCGTCGGAAGCCTTGACATGCTCGACGGTTATAATGTGAGTTATGAACGATGAATCGAGCGTCATTTCCACATCTTTACCGTTTTCGACCAAAAGCGGTAATCCCTTGGCTTGATCAATAGGTAATATGGTATAGAAAGGGCCTTCTTTTACAGCAGTAAGGTTATTCATCTCTAGGACAGCCTGGAATACTGAAAAAAGTTCTGATACAGGAAATTTAGAGTTGGACTGAATCGTAACCTGGCCGGAAATTCCGGGCGCAAGAATATAGTTTAAGTCCAGGATATCTCCAATTGTCTCTATCACTGTACTTATGTCCGCATTCTCAAAGTTAAGAATAATCTGTTTCTCCTTGCCCTTGCCCTCAAGACGGGTAGAAGCTTGTGCCCGGGCCTTCACTTCCTGGTGCTTTGTCTCGACAGCAGGCTTCTGCATCTCATCCTCTTCTATAAGCCCTCCAGCAAGCTTTGCACCCTCCACCTTAACAATCTTTGCCTTGGGTTTATGTCTGGATTTTGTACGTTTCACAGATGCCATAGGCGCACATGAAACCGTAACCATAACGATAATAAGAACTAATTGAACAAATAATAATCTCCGCATGAGTTCCTCCCCATGAATAAATTTAAAACTTCTCCAGCTTTCTGATCCCGACTCATTATCTTAACTCCATACCTTCTTTACCTGTTCCTTAATGGTCTCTCTCTTAAGGATCTTTCCCGTGAAGTTCTGCGCCGTGAGTTTCTACGCTTAGGCGCTCTACGCCTTGACGGCTTACGTTTTTTGGAAATGGCCTGGTTTCGCAACTTGATCTTTAATGGTTCTCCATCCCGTTCAAGCTTGACTTCCAGCACCCCTACTTCGACAACTTTAAAACCGGCAAAAACATCGCCCACCCTGTACGAATGTGCCTTTCCGCCCTCTACTTCCAGGATTGCGACCCTCTCCCCATCCGGATCTTCCAGGACTCCGACCAGCAGAATGTTAGGCACAATAGCCGGAACCGGTAGTGCTGGTTGAACTTCAGGTTTTGGTTTAGGAGTTTTGACCGTACCGCTTCGGCTGGGATGAAAAAGGTGTTTTTCAAGAATGCCTTTTCCGCCGGTCGCAGTATACTGCATAGGTGGCAGGCTTGCGAAGCTCCGGCTAATAGAGGCCGTCGACTCCTTAATATCGGCAAGAGGATCGTAATTAACCGCAATATCTCCGGCAGCTACAGCCGAATATACAAGCAGGGCGAAAAGAACAACTTCCAGTGCAATTTTACGTATCATAACTTTATCATTCCATGTATCGCAATCTTTATATTCAGCTTATATGGATTTCTTACATCCGCAACAGATATCGAAAGTTTGCTTACCCTTAGCGCCAGGTGCTCGGCTTCCAACTTTCGTACAAGGTCACGAAACGACTTCATATCACCCTGAAGATCAACCTGAAGCGGAATCTCAACATACTCATCACGCTCAATAATAGGCATAGGTTTTACTGTCAGAAGCTTGAGCCCGGCACTCTGGACATGACCACTGACAACACGCTGGAGTTCGGCAAAGCCAAGAGACGTATTGCTGCCTTCAAGAAGCCGTTCTTCGTATGACTTAAGTTCATCCCGAAGCGCATCAACATTTCCACCCAGGCTTTTTGACTCTTCAACCAGAGAACGATATTTTAAAAGCAGCCTGTAGCGGCTGAAAAGTTCTTCCTCCATGTCCGTTGAATTCATCCACGGCTGTACCAGAAATAACAGGAAGACAATCGCGCCCCCAAGAAGTATCACCACGAGGTTTTTTTTATTATTTATAAGAATACTCTTCATTATCAGCTTTTAGTTGTCGGCCTTTTCACTGCCATCTTCCCAGTACATTCTTATGGAGAAATGTTCTCCAAGCTGCTGCATTCTGATAGGCCCGGCCATTTCCGCGCCTGTAAATTTGTCAGATTCTTCGATCAAACTCACAAGATCGGATGAATGCGTTGAGTAGCCATCAATTTCAATCTTGCCTTTTGCATCCATAATAAAGTTTACAATCCAGGTGTTTTTGGGAATAATTTTGTTCAGTTCCGTAATCGCAATAAACGGCCTGTTTCGATTCGAAAAGTAAGGTCTTAAAACAGCTAAGGAACGAAGGATTCTTTCATGCTCCCTCAGGGTTCCTGAAATCTCCTCCACTTTTCCGCCCACTTTTTCACGAAGTTCTCCAAGTTCCTGGTTTATCTCCTCAAGGGCAAGCCTGTCTTTCCTTGCCTTTTCATGTCCCTGAAAGTATACACTTACCATTAAACATGCAAGAAGAATAGCAAGTATGATATTGTGAAAATCCAGTCTTCTACTAAGCCCTTCAGGCAGGATATCAAGCCTAAAGGGACCCGCAGGAGTTTTCCTGCCTATTGCTCCACCGTTTTTTGAGTTTTTTACCGGTGAGACCGTAACAGGCAGAAGCGCACCCAGTTTATCCGCAATAATACTGCGGGCTGCCGTATGCCCAAGGGATGAAACACCCGCCGGCAAGAGCGCGCCTATCTTCTCCAGCTCATCTTTATCGATGTGGCCGTAAAGCTCCACACGTTTACACTGGTACTGGTCGATATCGCGACTTACCACATTGGCCAAGGCTTCAAGCGAGGCTTCCGGAGCGGAAAGTTTTTCTACAGACTTAAGCATAGCCGGCAGCCCTTGCTTGATCACTGTCAGGTCAAAGCTGTTTTCGTTTAGTCCAAGGTAAAGAACATCATCCGCAGGCTTTAGTTTTCCCAGAAAACTCAAGACACCCAACTCAATAGACCCTATAACAATGCCGGCTTTTGAGATGCACTCAATAAATGGCGAGAGATACCTTTTCCGAACCCCGGCGGTAAGAATCTTTGTTTTGTCTCCGCCTGACTCCAGAACGCTGAACGACCAGTAGAAATTATCAAGAGCAATAGGCATTTTCCTTTCCAGCTCAAAGGGTATGGCCTTCTTTATATCGGCACGCTTTATAGCAGGCATCTCCAGCATATGAATAACCACGTTATTCAAAGGAAGCTCCAACCTAACCATACCAGCCTCTTTTGCCTGAAGCTCCTTTACGAGAATTTCCGGAAGCGATGTTTCGGGTTCCGACCTCCAGCGGCCCTCCTCCACGACCCTGCAGGAAATCCCTCTTTTTTCGATCAGTGTGTAGCCGATCGAATCAGGCTCGAGGCGCGCTATCACCAGATTTTTTCTAAACATCGTCTCTCCAGTAAATAACTTTTATCTCGTATACCGAACCTTTCGGAATCCTTTTGATAAGAGCCTCAATAGTCCGTGTATAGTCCGTACCGGCCGGAGTTACCGAAGATCGAATTTTGAAACACTCTGAAATAGTTGTTCCTATACCTGCGCTCCCGAACGAAGCAGGTATAAGCATCACAGGGCCTTCCGCACGCTGAGCAAGAACAGAGTCCATTTCCAGGGGAGAAACGCCCAGGATTTCCATAGTGTCCTCCGATACCGTATTAACGTTTATTCCCCTGCCGGAACAAACGGAAAGGTGATCGTAAATACCTGTCAGCTCCAACTCAGCACTCCCGTACAAAATATCTTCGTCCATACCTTTTACAAGCAGAAGTTCCTCAACCGTACTAAATGGAGCGTCTTTTGCAGCATAGTCATAATCTTCGTAGTAATCGTCTTCAGCTCCGTATTCGTGACGCAGATCATCCCTGTCGCGCCAGTCAAGGATTGAATCGGTTATTTCTTCCGCCTCTCTAAAATCCACTCCGGACCTATTAAGCAGCCTGATCCATTTTTCTTTTGAGAGTGAATTAATATTTATCTTGGCGCTCTCATCAATAATGTTAACCTCAACACTGCCAAAGGGAAGCTCCCTGTTTTCTCTGAATGTTTCACCATCAGCTTCCACTATCATCTTTCCATCCTGGTCAACATAGTCCACGGCGCTGTCCGTATCGTTTAGAAGAAACTTAACAGCGTCCTCGTATGCTGATATCGCGTAATAGTATGCTGATATATCCTCTTTGAAATTCCTCACACTGGCAGTACCTGTACGCATAGACACTGCAAAAGAAGCAGCCACAACGGCAAGCAATACTACAATCCAGAGGGTCATCATGAGAGCGATACCTTTTTTTCCTTTTACCCTAAACATAACTTTCAGCTCACCACTCATGAATTTCACAGCTCTATCTGCGTTACACGATGCACCTCGTCCAACGTGGTCTGGCCGCTAAGCGCCTTGAATAAACCATCCTGGCTAAGTGTCTTCATTCCGCGCTTGACTGCGTACTCCTTCATGCGGTTTGCCGTAGCATTTTCAATAATCAGGCGACGCATAGTGTCATCTATGGATAGCAGTTCGTATATCCCAATACGGCCACGGTATCCGGTGCCTTTACAATTCTCACAACCCCGGCCCCTGTAGAGAATATCAACTTTATAACCGAAAACATGCTCAACTTCATTTCCAGGCTGGTACTGCTCACGGCAGTCAGGACATATCTTTCTCACAAGACGTTGTGCCAGCACTCCCACCAAAGTGGAAGAGACCAGGAAGTTTTCGACACCCATGTCCATGAGCCTTGTTATTGCACCCGGCGCATCATTGGTGTGAAGCGTGCTGAAGAGAAAGTGCCCGGTAAGGGCGGAGTGAATGGCTATGTTAGCGGTTTCCAGATCACGGATTTCACCTACCATTATTATATCCGGGTCCTGCCGGACAATATGTCTTAACCCGTTTGAGAAGCTAAGCCCGATCTTGGAACGAACCTGAATCTGGTTTATGCCTTGAAGTTGATATTCTACAGGTTCTTCAACAGTAATTATCTTTTTCGTTGGAGAGTTCAGTTTATCAAGGGAAGCATAAAGAGTTGTGGTCTTACCGCTTCCGGTTGGTCCGGTAATAAGAAACATGCCGTAAGGAAGATGTATGAGTTTCTCGTACATCTTCTGTAACGGCTTTGAAAAGCCCAGCTCTTCCATAGAAAAAAAAGCGGATGTCTTATCCAGAATCCTCATCACTATGCTTTCCCCATAGATCGTGGGCAGCGTGGAAACACGAATATCTATATCTTTACCCGAGTATCTACCCTTGATTCTGCCGTCTTGTGGAAGTCTACGCTCCGCGATATTCATCTGGCCCATCAACTTGAGACGCGATGTAACCGCCGGCTGCATACGCTTGGGCAGCGACTGAGCCTCGTGTAATATGCCATCAACCCGGTAGCGTACACAAAGAGAGTTTTCGAAAGGTTCGACATGAATGTCACTGACCCTGTCATTAACCGCGTTTTCTATAATCATGTTTACAAGCTGTATAATCCCGCGGTCCTCAGCCAAGTCCTCAAGCTGGCTGATTTCTCCGGTATCCTGTAAAGAGGCGGTAGTGTCTTCACCCTCTTCCTCAACCACATCCAGAATACGTTTCATAACAGCGCCACGTGATCCATAAAATGCTTCTAGGGATTCGAGGATATCCTCTTCAAAACCTATGAAGAGTTCCAGGCGCCTGCCAAGGGCCGTCTTTAGATTGCTGAGCCCTGTGTGATCGTTCGGATCGGCCACTACCACGGTTAGGACATCATCAGTCATTTTTACCGGAAATATGCAGTGTTCCTTCAAAAAATCAAAAGCTATCGGATGGTCTACGGAACTGTCTTTCGGAAACTTATCAGAAGTTACATACGGATATCCCAGCTGGATGCTTAGAGCCTTAAGAAAATCCTCTTTGCCCAGGCCAAGTCCCATCAGGATTTCTCCCAGGCGTTTCGAGGATGCCTCCGAACGCTGAATATCAAGCGCCGTCTCTACCTGAGAGGGATCTATCAGATCAAGTTCCAGAAGTATTTCACCTATACGTTTCGGCATGATTTTTGTTGGATGTTTTGTTATTATTCAGCTTTCTGTTTAATTTATAGTAAGACTCGGAAGGACTCCAAGAAGAGTTTTCAGGTCCTCGTCCTCAAAGCGAATCCCACCTCCAAAAAACAAACCTCTATACTTTTCGTTTAATGGATTGTCATAGCCTGTGCTCAGCATAATGTGCTTCATCAAACGATAGTCAGCCCCTATTTTAAGGTGCGGATACCGGCTCCCCTCTTCATCTCTATCAAAGTCCCAGGCCTCAGCAGTAAATGTAAGCCTGTCATCTATAAGATGATAATCGGCTCCAAAGCCGAACGTGTTCTCGATCAAACCGATTTTAAGAACAACATCATCAAAACGCCCTGCATACAAAGCTGTAAATTCAAACCCTGTTTCCATTGTTGTCCTGGTAGTTCGTGTAGTTATAGAATTCTCTGTGGTCACTATTTCATCACTGCTGATACTGCTAACCGGATCTTGCACTACTCCAAAGAGGTAATACCTTTCTTTTCTTGGCTGAAGCTTAATGTTAAAGTATCCTTTTGCTCTACCGATTCCTGTTAGACTCTCACTTTTGAACTCCATGAAGATTCTGAATTTATTCACTTTATCAATCTGCCTGCTGATACCGGCAGCGGCTTTGTCAACAGAGTTATAAAGGCTGTCATCTGTTACAAGTCTGCCAAGCGTCCCCTCGCCTTTATCTATTTTATCGGTTACACGACTAATGGACTGAAGGGTGGATTCAATCCTGCCGGAGCCTTTTTCAAGGTTCTTTGCAGTCACAAGAAGAGGTTTTCTTACTTCTTTCAGAAAGCTTCTCAAGTCTTCAGCAACCCCGGAAATCTCTTCCATAAGCGCAGGCCCCCTATCATTAAGCACCTCGGAAAAAGAGCTGAACTCAGAGATCGCTTTTGACAGTGGTTCTCTGTCTTCGTCTACTATCTTGCTTACAGAGTCCGTGAGGTTGGAAAGCCGATCCAGCAGTGCTCCCAATTTTTTGTCGTTTACAGTTATGGCGCTGTCAAGGTGTTCTGTTATCAGCTTGATATTTTTAAGGCTTTCGATTATAGCCTGCTGGCTTTCGTCGCTGCCGATAGAGCGATTAAGAGCGTCGGCTAAAACTGCAAATTTAGCTGACATATCTGAGAGGTTAGACACAAGAGTATCATAGTCCGTGGGCTGCCTGGCGCTTCCGATGGTATCTCCGTCTTTTAACAAAGAGGCCGTGTCTGATCCACGCGATATGGAGACATATTTATCACCAAGCAAGCCAAGCGCACGAACAGAGGCAACAGCGTCGGAGCGTATCTGAACACCCGGATCTATACGCATGGTCAACTTGGCCCTGCCATGTACAATATCGATATTTTCGATTATACCGGCATTAACACCCGCCAGCTTAACACGGGTATTTTTATCCGCTCCCAGCGTATTATCAAAGTAGGCGTAAAGCCTGTAGCCGTCTTTTTTTGAGAAACTAAACCCGCCCACCTTGAAAGTCATAAAAGATAGTGTCAAAATAACAAAAATAACAAAAAGACCAACTTTAAGTTCTGCAGACATATTTTTCATGCCCTCATAACCTCTACAGTGATTGGTCCGACAGCGCTTCCCGAAACAAACTGTCTTACAATTTCATTATCTGAACTTCGGATCTCCTCAGGAGTTCCCACTTCAATGATTTTACCCTGGTAAAGCATCGCTATTCTATCAGCTATTTTATAAGCGCTGGTCATATCATGAGTGATACTGATAGAAGTTACGTTCAACTTTTTCTGAAGAGCTATTATCAAATCATTAATTACATCCGCCATTATCGGATCCAGACCGGTGGTAGGCTCATCGTATAATATTATTTCAGGATCCACAGCTATAGCCCTCGCCAAACCAACTCTCTTACGCATCCCGCCCGAAAGATCAGATGGCATAACGTCGGACACTTCGTCACTCAAACCAACCATCTTAAGCTTCTCCACAGCAATCTTTTTTATCTCTTTACCGGACAGTTTGGTATGCTGTTTCAAAGAAAACCCGACATTCTCCCAGACCGGAAGGGAATCAAACAGGGCGGCATTCTGAAAAAGCATTCCCATTTTCCTTCTAAGTTTATTAATGCCGCGCATATCCATAGTGGATATATCCTGTCCGGCAACGACAATCCGTCCGGCATCCGGTTTCAAAAGACCGATAACATGTTTTATAAGCACGCTTTTTCCGGTACCGCTTCCACCGATCACCACCATGCTCTGCCCTCTCATAACCTCCAGATCGACACCGTTAAGAACCTGTTTGCTTCCGAAGCTTTTTGAGAGACCCTCGATGCGAATTAGAGGCTCGGTTTCCGGGCTGCTGTTCATTTGAACATCCAAGCTGAAAGAAAGTAGTCTGATACGAGAATAGTCATGGACGACAACACAACTGCACGGGTTGTCGCCTTACCCACACCTTCGGCACCGCCTTTGGAGTTGAATCCCTGGTAACTGCTGATCAAGGCAATAGCAGCGCCGAAAAAAAAAGCCTTCAGGATTCCATGATAAATATCCATAACCTTAAGGTAATCCCATGTTCTTGTAAGATACGTGGTCGGATTGGCGCCTAGAAGTTTAGTACTCACAAAAAAGCCTCCCATAATTCCTACCGCGTCCGAGAAAACCGTCAGAGCCGGCAGCATCAAAAGACTTCCCAGAAACCTTGGAACTACAAGATGTTTAACAGGATTGGTAGCCAGCGTCTCAAGCGCATCTATCTGCTCGGTAACCCGCATTGTGCCCAGTTCCGCAGCCATGGCGGCCCCTGCCCTGCCGGCAACAATAAGACCGGTAAGAACCGGGCCGAGTTCGCGTGTCATGGACATAGCCACCACTGTTCCCACAAGACTTTCCGCACTAAAGCGCCTGAAGCCGGTATAACTTTGAAGGGCCAGCACGCCTCCGGTAAAGGTGGCGGTTATAAGAACAACAGGTAATGAATTAACACCTATCTCGAGCATCTGTTTCACTATGCCGCGAAGATTATACGGTGGCCTAAACGAAAGACGGACTGTTTTGACAAGCATGGTGGTTATGCCGCCCAAAAGCCAGAGAGGACGCACAAAAGTCTCTCCAATACGTTCGACAGGACGAACAAGAAAAGTCCACGTTTTTTCAGAGCTCATTGATAAACTCTCGTAACACGTTTTCCGATAGATGTAAGAATCTCGTAGGGAATGGTTCCGGCGAGACCGGCCATAGCATCAGCCCAGCACCCATGACCTGCTTCCTCTCCGATAAGAGTAACCTTATCGCCGACGGAAACTCCATCTACTTCGGTAACATCCAGCATTGCCAAGTCCATACAGACGCGTCCGACTACCGGCGCTATTTTCCCACGTACTATTACACGGCCACGGTTTGACAAGGCTGTTGAGAACCCATCGGCATAACCTGCCGCCATTGTGGCGATAAGACTCTCTCTCTTGGTGCAAAAAGTCCTTCCGTAGCTAACCGGGGTACCGGTTGGAACACGCTTTACAGAAATCACCGTGCTTTTAACAGTCATAGCAGGCCTTAGATCCAGGTCCGATTGTTCGGGAACCGGATTATAGCCGTAGAGCATAAGACCAGGCCTGACCATATCCAATAGAGAAGCCCTGAAACTGATAACCGCAGCACTGTTGGCCATATGCCGGAAACGAATCCGAATACCCCGGTCTTGAAGTTTTGAATCAACCGATCGGAACAGCTCCAGTTGTGCATCGGCAACATCCGCGCTGGCAAGGTCGGCATCAGAGAAATGGCTCAGGATTCCTTCAACAGCAAGCCCGGGCATATCTATGATTCTAACGATGGATTCCACTGCTTCGCCCGGGTGAAGGCCGAGCCGTCCCATACCTGTATCGATCTTAATATGAAGGGTGATACTGGAAGAGCGCCTGGTTGCCTCACCGGAAAGTGCAGATGCCTGTTCAACACTCCATACAACAGGAGTCAGGTTGTAATCAAAACAGTAGCTTACCTTATCGGCAGGCAGACCAAAAAGCACAATTACCGGAGCGGATATCCCGGCTTCCCGGATCTCCAGCGCCTCCTCAAGGTAGGCAACAGCCAGTCCGTGGGCTCCAGCCCCCAGTAACGTCCGGGAAATCTGCACAGCTCCATGCCCATAGCCATCGGCCTTTACAACTGCCAGAACCGGCCGATCCCCTGCAATGGAATTTACCCTTTCGAAGTTGTATCGAATGGCGCCCAAATCTATATGGGCTGTTGTATAATTCAGATGTTTTTCCCTTCGTCCTTCTTTGCTTCCTCTTGACTGCCTGCATCTTTGTGCGGAGTTACGTCAATCTCGTCTTTTGCTATTCCTTTTTTAAAGTTTTTCAGAGCCTCACCAACCCCTCGCCCGAGCTCAGGAAGTCTCTTGGCACCAAAAAGGACAACAACTATCAACAGTATTAATATGAGTTCCCAGTGTCCAAACATAAGCGTTATCCTCCAAATTATACGGCAAAGCCGCAAGCGAAAGCCTTTTACAGGCTACTACAAATTTACTTCGCCGCCCCTTATTTTGTCAATGTTTTCCATGTCTTTTTAATAAGCGTCCTAATGGATTTTTTAAGCATATTGCACTATACTTTATTTTTGGTATAAAATCTGCATAAAACCGGTTGAACAAAATCAACACCGACATCCGCCTGGATATCATCTCTTTATGCTTCATACCAAAACCACGGACAAAGTTACGCAATGCCCTATATAGGCCTTACAGGCATATTCGGAGCTGGAAAATCTTCTGTCCTTAAGATGTTTGCAAGCCTTGGAGTTTTGACAATCGAGGCCGATGAAATTGTACATAACATTTTTGACAGCAAACCTGTTTTACTTGAAAAAATTGCCAAAAAATTCGGCAGCGATGTTCTACTGCCGGAGGGCGGCCTTAACCGTAGACGCCTGGCGTCCATAGTGTTTTCAGATGATGTCAAGCGCCTGGACCTCGAGACGCTGCTACATCCTTATGTATTTAAAGAGGCTGAGGCCCAAAAAAGTAAAGCTTATAAAAAAGATGCCAAACGAATAATTATATTTGAAGCGCCGCTGCTTATAGAATCCGGCTACAACAGTTCTATGGACAAAGTGATTGTCGTTACATGCCCTATGGATAAAATATTCAGCAGGCTGGAAAAACGCGGATTTTCAAAGCAGGAAGTAGTGGCGCGGTTTAAAGCCCAGTTGAGCCAGGAAGAAAAAGCGGCGCAGGCGGACTATATTATCGATAACAGCGGGTCGGCCCACGAAACCGCAAGGCAAATAGATAGAATTTACAGGGAAATTACCCAACTTGGGTTATAATAAGTATTGATTATATGAATAAATCACTTTTCTATAAAGATGCCTCAGAGTCTGTGTTCGACACTATCGGAAACACACCGATGGTGAGGATCAACAAACTGGTCAAGGATGACTGGGCTGAAATTTATGCCAAGATAGAGTTCTTCAATCCATGTGCTTCCATAAAAGACAGGATGTGTCTCTCAATGATCGAGGCTGCGGAAAGCCGGGGGGAGATAAAACCCGGAGACACGGTTGTCGAGCCTACATCAGGCAATACAGGAATAGGACTGGCGTTTGTTTGTGCCGCAAAAGGATATAAGCTTATACTGACAATGCCGGAAACAATGAGTATCGAACGCAGAAATATACTTAAATCTTTCGGCACCAGGTTAATTCTCACTGAAGGTGAAAAAGACATGATAGGCGCTGTTGAAGAGGCCGAGCGTTTGGTAGAGACAGAGGGTTACTTCCAACCTCAACAGTTCAAAAACCCTGCCAATCCCGAAGTACACAAAAACAGAACCGCCCGTGAAATCCTGAACCAGGTCAAAAATCCTGATGCATTTGTTGCCGGAGTAGGCACAGGCGGAACACTCACCGGTATAGGCGAAACACTGAAAGAACAAATAGGCGGCCAGGTATTGATTGTAGCAGTAGAACCCTCAAAAAGCGCTGTTATCTCAGGAGGCAAACCCGGGCTTCATGAAATCCAGGGAATAGGAGCAGGGTTTATACCTGAAGTGCTTAACCAGGATATTATCGACGAGATAGTACAGGTCTCGGATGAGGATGCCTATGAAACAGCAAAGATGATTATAAAAAAAGAAGGCATACTATGTGGTATATCTTCAGGAGCAAACCTTTTTGCCGCCATGAAAGTGGCGGAAAGACTTGGAAGTGGTAAAAAAGTTGTCGTTATATTCCCGGATACCGGTGAAAGATACTTGAGCACAAGAATGTTTGATAACCTCGTACAATGAAAAGTTCATCCAGCATAGATACGGTAAGTAACAATATCCTTGAAACGATAGGAAATACTCCTCTTCTGCGAATCAGGAAACTCACAGAGCATTTGAATAACAAAGTTTCTATTTACGCAAAGCTCGAACGCTTTAACCCGGGAGGCTCTGTCAAGGACCGCCCGGCGTACCAGATGATAAAAGATGCGGAAGAGTCCGGTTTATTGACAAAAGATAAAATCATGCTGGACGCAACCTCCGGCAATACCGGAATCGCTTATGCCATGATCGCGGCGGTCAAAGGATATAAGGTAAAAATAGTTATCCCAAAAAATGCAAGCATTGAGAGAAAAAAAATTATAGCAGGCTTTGGTGCTGAAATTATCTACTCCAGTGAGTTTGAAGGCTCGGACGGCGCTATTAACCTTGCAAAGAAAATATTCAATGAGAATCCGGACAAATACTTTTCACCGGATCAATACAATAATCCATCCAACTGGAAGGCTCATTACCTTACAACCGGTCCCGAGATAATTGAACAGACTAAGGGACGTGTTACTCACCTTGTCGCCAGCGTCGGAACCAGCGGTACTGTCATGGGAACAGGCAGGGCGCTGAAAGAATTCAACCCCGAGATTCAAGTTATAGCGGTTCAGCCTGATGATGCCATGCACGGCATCGAAGGGCTGAAACACATGGAAAATTCGATTGTACCGGGAATTTATGACCAAAACTTTCCGGATCAAACTATTTTCGTTAACACAGACGAAGCTTATAACATGGTAAAAAAACTTACAACCATAGAGGGGCTAGCAGTCGGACATTCTTCGGGAGCTGCCATGGCTAAGGCGCTGGAGACAGCGGAAAAAATCAAAGAGGGAATGGTTGTAGTCATATTCCCGGACGGCGGCGACAGATATTTAAGCCATGAAATATAAGATTCAGATAAGTAAAAACGTAATCGATAAAATAGGCAGACATGCATTAAATACATATCCTGACGAGTGTTGTGGAATTGTAACCCAAAATAAAACAGACCAGGCAGTGCATGAGTGCACCAACATACAGAATCGGCTCCATGCTGAAGACCCTGCACTGCACCAGCGTGATGCGCGTACCGCCTACGCCATTGATAGAAAAGAAGCCGAAAAAATATTTTCAGATGCAAAAGCTGGTGGTGCAGAGGTTATAGCATTCTATCATTCCCACACAGACCATGACGCATATTTTTCAGAAACGGATAAAGAAGTGCAGACCATCTTGGGAGAACCGGAGTTCCCTGATGCTCTTCATATTGTTATCTCCGTCAAAGACGGAAAGCTCGACCATATAAAGTCGTTTTTATGGGACGGGGATAAGCTGGACTTTATCCCGGCAGACGACCTTTAGGGCTCGTCAAAAAACAACTTAACGTTTTCGCATCTCATCTTCGGGCCGTCTTTGCCTGCTCCTTAAGATACGAAACTGTTTTTGTCAATCATTCATGATACGCAAATACTATTCTTATGGGCAAGCCTGTCTTTCTGATCAGATCATGAAATAGTCTTCATCTCTGTATATAATCTGCATTCCTTCAACCGCTGTTTTACTATGGTCTTTTTTGCATAGATAATAAAACCTGATATGATCAGTGGTCGTATCAATCATCGTTTCAAGAGATGTTTTAAGTGTTTCGATTTGATTGCAGTCAAGATGGCATTCAAATATGCTTTTTTGAACCCTTGTACCATAATTTTGTAATTCAGAAGAAACCTGCTGTCTTCTTTTGTCCTCTGTAAT
Organism: Nitrospirota bacterium; assembly: GCA_027021335.1. Classification (GTDB taxonomy): domain Bacteria; phylum Nitrospirota; class Thermodesulfovibrionia; order SZUA-242; family SZUA-242; genus JALUUO01. Next base: position 573 of record JALUUO010000066.1, on the reverse strand, counting down.
ATCGTATGTTACAACCAGAAACATAACTATACTATATAAAACCTGTCGTCTTCGTTTATGCCGCCGGTTCCTCTGTATTCTATTTTCCCGTAACATGCACTACAGAGAGGATAAAATCTTAGGCTGTCCGTATCGTTGTCGAGTTTGGCAATAAGCTCATCTCTTAGCGTTCTATATTGTATATCGGATATATCGCAATCAAATACGCTATACTGAACCCTTTTCCCATATCCCTCCAGTATTTTCTGAACATCTCTTCTTCTGCCGTCGTCACTTATGTCGTAACATACCATGTAAAACATTGTTATTTAATAGTCATCGGCTCATATTTATCTAACTTCTTTTCAATTACCCGGCGCAAACCCTGCACCTGAAGATCCATACACCGCCTGTAATCAACATTATATCCTGTGGGAGCATGAGAAATGGAACTGTTCATTTTATTTTCAAAGGCTCTTATAAAAATCTTCCTTGCATCATTTTTTAAAAAACATGGTGCCCCCCTGTCTTGCGGCAAGACAAAATCTTGTTTCTTAATGCTGCCCCTCAGGATAAGGCTTATCACAGTAGCCT
>JALUUO010000065.1 GCA_027021335.1 Nitrospirota bacterium | reverse complement strand
ATACCTGGGGAAAAAGGCGGAGCTTGACTACAGCCTATATGTCGGGAATGGGCAAAGGGGTGAGGATGGTATAGACAAAAACAAGGATAAGCTGCTTGGAGGCAGGATAAGGTTGACTGTTTTGAACGATAGTCTAAAGTTTGGGGTGTCTTATCTTACGGTTGACGATTCGAACTATAAAGGGAGAAACAACCTGTATGGAGCCGATCTGGATATTACAATTTTCGATAGATTAAATCTTTTGTCCGAGTATGCGTATAGTGAGTATGAATACAGAAAAAGCAAGTATTCGTATTATGTCAGATTAGTTTATATCAGTAAAAAGTTCTCTCCCTTTATCGCATATGATTACTTCAGGGACAAAGACTATATGATATATGAAAACGGTGCAACTAAGTGGTCTATCGGGACAGGTTATGATTTTACCGATAATATTATCTTGAAGGGTGAGTACGATTATCACGTGCTCTCTAAGCCGGATGATATATCATTGCCAAGTGATACAGATAAGACTCACATGTTTCGTGCATCTGTATCGTTTGTATTTTAAAGGAGGGCTGAATATGAATTTAAGGCGAGTTCCGGTATTAAGTATCGCCCTTCTGTTGTTAATCCTGCTTGAAGGCCTCTCATTTACTAAAAACTTTGCAGGAGCTTTTGCAGGTATATCTGTAGAAAAAAAATCAAAAAACTTTTCAGAAATAGCAATTATAGTAAACCCTGAAAACCCTGTATCCACTATAAGCAGCAAAGATCTTAAAAATATTTACAAGCTTAAAAAAAACACTTGGCCCACAGGGAAGAAAATAGAGGCGGTTAATCTCAAAAAGAGAGATCCCATACGAAAAAAATTTTCATATATTATTCTGGCCAAAAGCGCCTCTCGAATGGATAAGTTTTATCTGAAACAGGCGCTTTCCGGTAAAGGGCAACCGCCAAGAGTGCTGTCTTCTTCCGGTGATGTGCTGGATTTTGTCAGGTACAATAAAAATGCTATTGGATATATTGATATAAAAGAAGTGGATGATTCTGTAAAAGTGTTGTCTATTGAAGATATCTCTAACTGACATGTCTATGTTTCTGGCGTTTTTAAACCAAGTTTAGCGGTAAAACCGTGTAACTTGGCTTTTATAAAGGGTGAAGGTTTATATTTGATATTTGGAGTAATGGGTATTCGGACAAAATCTCTCTGCGGTTTCATGTTGATCCTTTTCATGTTTGCTGCTCCCATGGGTTACTCTGTATTCAGCGGTCGGCAGATACGGACCTGCTCAAGTGATCTTCAGGACAAAATATATCCGGCTCTTAACCTGACAAGTCAACTTATTGATTCGATGCGCCAAACAAGAGAACACCTTTTAACGGCGGTCTCCGAGTCGGATGAAGACTTCATTGCTCAGGGGATTGTAACAGCGGAGAGGGTCAGAAAAAACTTGCGCCTTCTGAAACGTATTACAGCGGATAAAAAGCTTGAAACAATAGAACACCTGTTCGAAAAGTATATGGAAAAAGCAGTTTTGGCGGCTCATGCATCTGTAAATGGCAGTTCACTGGAAGATATCAGGGATACTGTTGCTTCGCTGAATGATACTGCCGGTAAGCTGAATCAGCTTACAGAGCTTTATTACAAGGCCACTTATAAAACGTTTGCCTTCAATGTGCAGAAAATAAACAGGTTATCCAGCAGGTTTGTTTATGTTATTTTGGCTACATTTGTTATGAGTACTTTTATCGGTGGTATAGTGGTTGGCAAGCATATTGTCTCTACTGAGTGAGATAAGTTGCTTAAATAACTTTTCGATTGTTTTTAAATGTTTTTTAAACAGCTTAAATAATAAAGTTTGGAAATACATGCGGCTTCATGATGTCTTGTAAAAAACTGTTTTTTTAGATACAATTCAGGTAAAGTTGTAAAATTTATAGGAGGTTTTGCTATGAGAGTTATTCTTTTGCTTTTCTTGACTATCTTTATTCCATGTTTTGCCGGAGCTGCATCTTTGGAGACAGCAATAAACTTTTATAATAAAGGTGACATGGACGCTGCGATCGCAGAACTCGAGACGTACGTGGATGAAAACCCGGTTGATACACAGGGGCTATATTATCTAGGCTATGCCTATTATGAAAAGGGCATGATGGATAAGGCAATGATGTATTTTCGTAGCAGCTACCTAATAGATCCGTCTTTTACACCTATACTTCCGGCTGAGGTTCCTTCACTGGATGATTCTAAGTAGATCTTGCGCAAGTCCATAAGGTTTAACCCTGAAGCAGCAAAAACAGATTTATTGCAGAATCACTATTCTAATCGCTCTTTTTGCGGCTATCTCGTTAAACGTCTATCTGCTCATTCCAGATAAATCCGTCAGGCCGATAGGTGATCTTACAGAGTTCAAGGGCTCTGACACTTTAATGCCGGGTTTTGATGCTGTAGAACCAGAACCTCCTGATTTCAAAACAGAACATGATCTTCCGCTTATTACGTTACCAAAGAAGCAGCAAGACGGATTGACTTTCTCGAAACAGAACGCCCGAGCCCCTAAAGATTTTACTCTAAAAGAAACCGATGAGCGTTACACAGCTCTGGCGTCGGAAGCTAAGGCCTATCTGCAGGCTGCTGATTATGTTGCGGCTATACCTATCCTCAAGCAGCTTTATAGCGAATACCCGGATGACCTAAACGTTGTTCGTGAACTCGGTCGCGCCAATTATATGGCGGATCAACCGGTAGGTAGTAATCGTATGGCATTGTTTTATCTAAAGAAGGCACGACGACTTTCACCAGACGATACTGAGACTCTAAAAACTCTCGGTCTTGCTTTATACAAGGCTGAGGAGCTTGAGAGCGCTTTGGATGTGATTAAAAAATACATCAAGTTAGAGCCTGATGACCGGTACATGAAGCAATTATACGATAAAATTCTTCGTGAAAACTCTGCCCAGGATGGTTTTATACTTGAGAGCTCCGACCACTTCGATGTCTACTATGACAGCATTAACTACAGGGGGTTGGGATATACTGTTCTAAGCTTGCTGGACGATGCTTATAGAAGGGTGGGAACCGAGCTTCGCCTTTATCCGGACAGGTCCGTATCCGTAATCTTATACTCAGAGCGGTCTTTCAGAGAGGTGACCCTGGGACCAGGCTGGACCGGTGGATTATATGACGGTAAGATCCGTCTGCCGATTAAGGACCTGGATGAAGACGACCCCAGGCTTGAGCATGTACTTACGCATGAGTATGTTCATGCTGTAGTGCACAGCTTTACAAAACAATGTCCCACTTGGTTGAATGAGGGGCTGGCTATGTACCTGGAGGGAAGGAGACCGGCTCCACAGGTGCGCCTTGTGACCGATCTTAGAAGTCTTGAGGGTTCTTTCATGGCTTTGAATGCTGCACAGGCACAAGTTGCCTATTCTGTAAGTTTTTCCGCTGTGTCTTTCCTGATTGAAAGATACGGTATTGACAGAATTAAGTATATACTGGAATCTATGAAAAGCGGCAGTTCGTTTCAGAAAGCCTTCAACGAATCTATGCCTGTGGACTACGGTGAATTTATCAGGCAATGGAATAACTTGCAGGGTTGAGCAAGGTTACACTTAAGGTGTTTTTTGAGCCTTAGTCAGATGCATGGAGCCTTAGGCCCTACACCCAACCATATGATCTGTCATCTCTCATCCTGCTTATAAAAAACGAACTCAACTCTTCGGTTTTTAGCCCTGCCATCCGGCGTATCATTAGAGGTCAGAGGCCTTGTATCAGAGAACCCGGCAATACTGAGCCTGCTTGTGTCAATATTCTTGTTTTCATTCAGGTATTTGAGAGCTGAATACGCTCTGGCGGCTGAAAGTTCCCAGTTTGAAGAAAATCTTCTGCTTCTTATGGGAACGTTGTCGGTGTGTCCTTCTATCGACATATTGTAAGGAAACTCTTTCATAACTTCTCCTAGTTCGTTTAAAAGAGGCGCAATTCCATCTTTTATGTCAGCTGTTCCAGGATTGAAAAACAGTCTGCCCCTGACTCGTACCACCACGCCTCTTGCGTTTTTTTCGACACTCACATCTTTTTCAAGCCCCTTTTTTTGAATGAGAGTTTTCAGCTTTTCTTCGATTTCAGATTTAATTTTACCTTCTTCCTTGATAGTTTCCTTGATTCTTTTTGGTTGCGGCAAGGAAGGTTTTAGCGGTGTATCGATCACCGAAGGAGTTGTTGATGGCTTAAACATTCCTGGGCCTGTTTTGAAAACGCCAAGCTCCTTCTGGATTGAACCCATGGCATCCCTGAATTTGACTATATCCATCTCGGCAAATGACAGAAGAAGTATGAAAAATGTCAGCAGCAGCGACATCAGATCTCCAAAGGTCGCCATCCAGGCAGGAGCGCCGGCTTCAGACTTATTACAGTTTTCTTCAGACATGCAGAAACCAGGTTATTTAATCTTTCTTGCTTTAGGCGCAAGGAATGAAAGCAGCTTGTCTTCCAGGATTCTCGGGTTAACTCCTTTTGTTATGCTGTCAATTCCAGTAATTATAATATCCATGTTGAGTTTTTCCGCATTTGTTCTATCGGCAAGTTTTTCGGCAATAGGATTGAAGATAAGAAATGCCAGAACAGCGCCATAAAACGTGGTTAGAAGCGCCACTGCCATGGCCGGTCCGATCATAGCCGGGTCGCTCATGTTCAGCAGCATCTGAACAAGTCCTATCAAAGTCCCGATCATGCCCATTGCCGGAGCGGTAGAGCCCATAAACTTAAATACAGACTGTCCTGTTTCGTGGCGTGATACAAGAGAATTACGCTCTATTTGCAGAGCGTAGGAGATTTCAGAGGGTTCGATCCCGTCAACCGACATCCTTATTCCTCTGGCCAGGAAGTGGTTGTCCACCTTTTCATTTTCAAGTGCAAGAATTCCTCCCTTTTTTGCCTTGGTTGCCACATTTACAAGCTCTTTTATCAACTGCTCGGCAGGTTCGGTTTTTACAAAAAACGCGTTCATCGCCACCGAAACAGCGCCCATTACTACGTTTAGTTTCTGCATTATCAACGTGGCGCTTATGGTTCCGCCAACCACGATCGCCAGCCCTGAAATATTAAAAAATGCTGAAAGCGGACTGTTTAATAGTATAGAACCTAAAACCAGAGCAAATCCGCTGACAATGCCTATAAGTGTTGCGATATCCAAATTGCTGAAACCTATATGTTATGTAAAAGTTTATGTGGTCCAAACGCGGTTAAAGCGTCTCTTTAGCGTTACGCCGTGGATCAGTTATTTAATATATCGGCAATCCAAAAAAGATATTAAACTCAGTCTACTTTTCTGTTTCTTTTAACTTTGTGACACTCAAGACACTGATCTTTAGGGGGGTGTTTTTCCCCTCTTGGAGTTTCTCCTGTGGCACTATGACACTCTATACAAGTTACTGTGGTATCAATGATTTTATGTAACTTATCCTCTGGAATACGTGGTGCGCGGGAACCGGATATCGAATAAAGAAATCCTAGTACAAATAGTACAAAAGCTATAAATATAAATGTGTTTTTCATGTTTCCTCCTTTTCTTTCAAATGATAATATCTGTCACAAAAAAAGCGGGACGAAAAATCCGCCCCGCTTTCAATCACATCATCTTTTTTCTCCGACTGGTCAGACAGTCGATTTACTTAGGTCCCTGCCTCCTGCCTCAGCCAGATTGGCCTGGGCAGCGGCAAGTTTTGCAATAGGAATTCTGTAGGGGGAGCAGCTTACATAATTCAACCCTATTTGATGGCAGAACATAACAGAACGGGCTTCTCCTCCGTGTTCACCGCATATGCCCATCTTCATCCTCTTCTTTACAGAACGGCCTTTCTCGATAGCCATTTTCACCAGGGCACCCACACCCTTTTGATCAATAGTGACAAATGGATCATCTTCCAGTATCCCTTTTTCTACGTAAGAGGGAAGAAATGTGCCTGCGTCGTCACGTGAAAGGCCATATGTAGTCTGGGTAAGGTCGTTTGTGCCGAATGAATAGAAGTCTGCAAAGGGTGCAATTTCGTCCGCGGTTATCGCCGCCCTCGGGAGTTCGATCATTGTGCCTATAGTATAGTTGACCTTAGTTTTGTACTTTGCAATTGTCTCTTTGGCTACACGCTCGACAACCTCACGCATCTGTTTGAGTTCGTTTACATGCCCTACGAGAGGAATCATAATTTCCGGAATAACTTTGATCTTCTTTTTTGTAAGCTCGCATGCTGCTTCCATAATTGCGCGAGCCTGCATTTCGTAAATTTCCGGATATGTTACACCCAGACGGCATCCACGGTGACCGAGCATCGGGTTAAACTCATGAAGTGATGCATTCTTGGCTCTCAGTTTATCCTCGGGAACTCCCATGCTCTTTGACAGCGCCTTGAGGTCCTCATCTGTGTGAGGCAGGAATTCATGCAGCGGCGGATCGAGCAGTCTTATGGTGACAGGCAGACCCTTCATCTCTTTTAGTATCCCGATGAAATCTCCCTTCTGCATAGGAAGGAGTTTTTTAAGGGCTTTTTGCCTGCCTTCAATCGAATTAGACAGTATCATTTCACGTACAGCCTTGATACGGCTTTCTTCGAAAAACATATGTTCTGTTCTGCACAGGCCTATGCCGACGGCACCGAAACCAAGAGCCACTTTAGCATCGTGAGGTGTATCGGCGTTTGCCCTGACTCCGAGCTTACTGTATTGGTCCACCCATGTCATTACTTGGTCAAAATTGCCGGTAAGCTTAGGCTTAATAAGTTTAGCTTCACCAAGAACAACGTCGCCGGTGGTGCCGTTAAGTGTAATATAATCTCCTTCTTTTACCGTCAGGTCTCCCACCGTAAATATTTTCTTTTCTTCGTCGATAGAGATAGCGCCGCAACCGGCAACGCAGCACTTACCCATGCCTCGTGCAACCACAGCAGCGTGAGATGTCATACCGCCACGGGCGGTTAGAATACCCTGAGCTGCATACATGCCGCCGATATCATCTGGTGATGTTTCCGTACGAACAAGAATAACTTTTTCGTTTTTTTCGGCTGCGGTTTCCGCTTCGTCGGCTGTAAATATCACTGTTCCAACGGCAGCTCCGGGTGAGGCGGGCAGCCCCTTGGCTATTTTTTCTACCTTTGCCTTAGGATCGATAGTAGGGTGCAACAACTGGTCCAGTTGGGCGGGATCAATACGTTGTACAGCGGTCTTTTTATCAATAAGCTTCTCTTTCACCATATCCACCGCAATTTTAAGAGCGGCGCTGGCAGTACGTTTGCCCACACGTGTCTGAAGCATATAGAGAGTGCCTTCTTGAATAGTAAATTCGATGTCCAGCATATCACGGTAATGTTTTTCGAGTTTCTTATAGATTTTTACCAGTTGATCATAGCACTTTGGCAGTTTCTTCTGTAGACGCGAGACAGGTACAGGTGTTCGTATGCCTGCCACTACATCTTCACCTTGTGCGTTGAGGAGAAATTCGCCGAAGAATTTTTTCTCGCCGGTAGAAGGGTTTCTGGTGAAAGCCACACCGGTGCCTGAGGTTTTACCCATATTGCCAAATACCATAGTCTGTACATTACAAGCTGTACCCAGATCGTGTGATATACCGTTTAATGTGCGATATTTATAGGCGCGTTCGCCGAACCACGAGCCGAACACTGCGTTTATTGCCATTTTAAGCTGCTCATATGGATTCTGGGGGAAATCCTTCTTGAGTTCTTTTTTATATATTTTCTTGTACTGATCGCAGAGTTTTTCGAGATCCTCTGCTGTAAGATCGGTATCGTTGGCAACCCCCTTTTCTTCCTTCATGGCTTCCAGGGTGTTTTCGAATTTCATGCGGTCGACTCCCATCACTATGTTTGCAAACATTGTGATGAACCTGCGGTAGGCATCATAGCCGAACCTCTTGTTGTTTGTCTTATTGATAAGAGCTTCGAGCGTTACATCGTTGAGGCCAAGATTAAGCACGGTGTCCATCATGCCCGGCATAGAGAATTTTGCCCCTGAACGGACAGAAACAAGAAGCGGATTTTTAGGATCTCCGAACTTCATACCCATCTCTTTTTCGACTTTCTTCATCTCATTCTCTACCTGTTTCCACATACCGGCAGGATGTTTTTTTCCTGCCTTGAAGAAAGCATTGCAGGCCTCGGTGGTGATGGTAAAACCAGGTGGCACCGGGATACCCAGCCTAGTCATTTCCGCCAGGCCGGCTCCTTTACCGCCAAGAAGATCTTTCATATCTCCTTTTCCATCAGCTTTTTTGTTACCAAAAAAATAGACGTACTTTTTTGCCATATTGTCCTCCTTAAAGTATTTTGTTGAAGTATTGAACGATTACAGGTGTTTCGGGCTAATAATATAACATTAATATTGATTTTATTCCACGCCGTCTGTTGAGTGTGTTTCGGAAAAAATGTGCTCTTTAGCCATGCGAAAAATATGACGCCTTTTCATACAAAGTAAATCAGCCGCAAACAAAAGGGTTAAGACGGTTATAATTTATTCAAAAAGTCTACTAACTTTTCTCTATATATTCCACCGTTAATATGCATAGCGTTTATATGTCTTCCTCCTTTGATACGCCAGAACTCTTTCGGTTCATTAGCTAGATCATATATTTTTTTGCCGTGGTGAATAGGAACGATTTTGTCGTTATCGCCGTGAATAACAAGCAACGGCACGGACGGAAGTCTTTTGATACTATTTTGGGAAGAATATTTATCCGACATTATGACGTATACAAGTGGCTGAAAAGGCCAGGTGATACATGTCAGGGAAAGTTTCTCTTTTGAGATTTCACGATAAGAAGAGAAAGAGCTTTCAAGGACTATGGCGTCTATTTCCGTTTTATTTTCGAGATCATCCATTGCCCGGACAAGGATATTGCCTCCTATGCTTTGTCCGTAAACTATCAATTTGACATTTTCATTTTTGTCCTTCATTTTTTGATGCAGGTTTTTTATAGCATAATTTAATGCCGCAAGTGCGTCGTCATTGACACCGGCTTGAGATGGGCTGCCTTTGGATTGACCGTAGCCCCTGTAGTCGAATATGAATAGATTGTAGCCATAACGGGTTATCCATGCCAGTGAAGCGAAATGTGTTGATATATTCTCAGCATTGCCATGAAAATATACAACGGTTCCCTTTATATCGATGTCGGAACCGGCAGGAAAAAACCAGCCGTGAAGCATTGTTCCATCCAAGCTTTTGAAATAAATATCTTCATATTCAAACCCCATTGTCTTTGGGTCGTAAAAAGTCTCTTTAGAGGGTTGAAAGACAATATTGGAACAGTTCTGGCAGGTAAAAAACAGGATAAGCAGAAAAAAAGTGTTTGTCTTTTTGGTGAAATAAGTATACCGCCTTACCCTTGTTTGCATAAGTTTAAACCTAGAAAAAGTAGTTTACGGAAAAAAGCCACTCTTCATTCCAGGCTGAAGAGTTAAATTTTATTCTTATATCAAGGTCCTTCACAATAGTGTAACTCTGATTAGCTTCAAGCTCTACATATTCTGATTTAAAGCCAAGTGGAAAGTATCGATAATCTGCCGCAGCTTGAAACTTCCAGCTGTCCGTAATAGACAGAAGAAGACCGACTGCCGGACCACCGCCGATTCTATATTTATTGCCCAGCCCACTTGCGGCCTCGGCTTCGGCATCCAAGAATGCGTATAAAAGCATAGGTGAGTTGAAAGAGTGTTGATATGTCAAGCCCATTCCATAATTCAGCTTAAAAGAATTGCATAGGTTACAATCCAGATCTTTAATGGTGTCAATGCCGAAATTAAGTCTCCAAGACCTGTTTTTGAGAGCCGTATCATAGGGTGAAAGAGAAATAATATCAACCAGTTTAAACCTATCGACTTTAACTTTTTTTCGATCATTATAATATCTTAGGTTCAAATCGAAAAAAAGTATCTGAGATCCTTTGCTGTATCCGGTATCTTTTGCAAGCAAGTCATGGTAGGCCGGTCGGAATGACAATTGCTGGAAAGCTTCATTTTCGAATATACCAACACCCATTCTGAACTGTGAACTGCCGTGACTCAATTCGGGCGGTTCAGAGAACCTGGTTACCTGGGACTCTTTTCTTATGTATTTCAGGCTGCTTCTTTTAAGCAGCGCCTTTCTCATATTCTTGCTGAAGACTTTTTCATCATCGCTTGCTCTCATTTTTTTATTTTGAGCGTAGTCGAGATATGCGTCCAGAACCAATGCCTTTTCAGGAACGGTCATACTCTGAAAGCGAGCATCTTGAATAAAGTTAAAGTCTTTAGTGAGGAGGGAAAAAACAGTCTTCTGTTCCTTGGACATCCACAAGATTTTATTTTTCATCTGGCTGAGCAGTGATGGCCTGTAGACCACCCTGGAAACCAATCCTTCAACATTCATCACCGCCTTGATAGTATCTGTGGGTATAACGGAAAAAGTGAACTGCTCTCTCAGGCGAAGGGTTGGGTCAGCTATTTCCAATAATGCAAGAAGATGATAGGCACAGTTCTCCTGGAAGTAATAGTAATCGAAATAGTTGCCACCCAGTTCCCAGAGATGAAGGAGCATATACTCCATCTGCTCCGGGTTGAAGTCGAGTTCATACTCCCAGATGTCACGGCTTTCCCAGTTGCTGTACTCCTGTACCTTTGTGTAGTAGGGGAATATGGAAAAAACTCCTGGAGACAAGCCGAAGAGTCCTTTAAAAGAGTAAACCAGGGGGTTGGTTGAATCCTGGACAACAGAGTAGTTAATGCCGTAATCGAGAAGGTTGCCGCTACCGCTTTCTCTTTTTTTATCGACTCTAAGAAGGGTATGCCCAAACATAGAGGCCGGATTGTTCATGTAAAACGAAGCAAAGACAAGGGTGATCCTTTCAGGATCAAGGTCGCTCATCCAACCATCGAGACGCCGGCAATCAGCTTTTGGGAGCTTGGTCTCATCTATAGGTATTGCAGATTTCAACCATTTATAACGGGCGGGAAAGTTGCATTGTGGATGTTCTTCTTTGGCCTGGAGGTCTTCTGGTTTTTTGAAAAAACTTTGAATTGTGGCAACCATCTCGGCCTTAGGATCCCACTTGCCGTTACGCGCATTAAAAAAGGAAGCGGCATCCTCTTCGCTTTCATAACCGCCGAATAAGGTAGGACCATAGTGCACAAGAAGATGCCAGAAGCGCTTTTCATGCAGTTTTTTTTGAAGAGCCTGCTCGACCAGGGTGTCAAGGTAGGTCGCATTGGCGTAATCAGCAGCACCGCATGGAAGAAGAGTCAAAAAAAAAACGTTATAAGACAATAAAGCTGTGTTTTTATCATTGGTTATAATTATAGTCTTTTAGGGGCTTTCCTACCGGAAGTGGCCACAGTTTTTATCCATGTTTTACTTGAGTCCGAGCTGAAAGAAGGCGATACAAAAAAAGGAGACGCTTCATTCACACATGAATTTATGCAATATGACGCGTCCCCTTTTTAAAATCAATGCGGATAATTTATATTGCTAGATCTCCGCATGAGGCAGACAGATTTGAATCATTTTGAATGCCGCTTTTAATGGAATTCAGCATTTCAACCGGTGTAACGCCGTCTTTGTATATTTTTTCATAATTTTCCTGTGTAAATGCTCCAAGTTGTTCAGTGGAGGACTGGCAACCCAGTAGGAACGAGAGTGTGGCCAGGCTTTCACCGTTTCCGATAGCCATATCTTTGGCAAGGCTGTCGAAGTTCTGCTCAACAAATAGTTCTTGTTCTTTCTCTAACATGACGAGGCCGCTCGATTCGCAATTTGATGTGCCAGAGGTAATACCGAATGTCTGATTTCCTGCGGTTCCGTTGGTTGTGGAAGCAAAAATCTGCACAATACCCGGCTCATCACCAAATATCATAGCACCAAGTCCGCAGCCTGCTGCGCCGTATCCGGCTGCAAACACGGATTGCGCCATACTCAACGAAACAAAAAGTGATGCTAACAGTAAAAATCTTTTCATTACAAACCTCCTTACAGGTTATTTACTAACGTTTTTGATTTATGAAATAAGCTATCTTGAACAATACAATCACCAAAACAAAAGTCTTCCCTCCTTTCCGGCAAATAATATTTAGCATTATCAAGATGCTTGTTTCAGTCTTTTAAAAAGTTTTTTGTATGTTATTAAAGCCATCTTAACCCTATGATTGCTAATTTGATCACAGTGCAACTTAGAATGTCAAGTAAAACATGAGGCGAGTTACATGACACCTATGTGGCTTAGCGGTTACAATAATCACTCAATGGACAATACGCTATATATTGCATTTATATTGGCAGCTTCTGCCTTCACCGGATTGATTGTCTGGCTGATTGCCGCTAGCCGCTCTAAGGCTGCTTTTTCGGCTGACCTGGCCGAAGCCCGACACAGGGCAGCCACTGCTGAAGGCACTACTGCTGAGCTTCGTATTCAGATCAATACTGCCAATGAAGATCTTAATAAATTGAGATCCATGCTGGATGTTGAGCGCGAAGCCAAGGTCAGGGCTGAAACACAACTACAGGAGACTCTCCAGCGCCTAAACGAAGAGAGAAAAATTTTCGATGAAGCCGGAAGCAAACTTACTGATACATTCAAAGCCCTGGCCGGAGATACTCTTGACAACACCAACCGGGCCTTTATGAGTTTGGCAAAAGAGACGTTTGATAAGGTTCTTGCCGACTCCAGAGGAGATCTTGGAAAGCGCCAGGAGGCTATAGACGGCTTGGTAAGGCCCCTTGTCGACTCGTTAAAACGCTTTGAAGAACACGTGGCAGGTATTGAAAAAAGCCGTCATGGAGCATACACGAGCCTGGAAGAACAGCTGAAAGTTCTCACAGAATCAAATAGCAAGCTCCGGAAAGAGACCGGAAACCTGGTTACGGCCTTACGCTTGCCACAGGTACGGGGCCGTTGGGGAGAGATGACTCTTAAGAGGGTTGCTGAACTGGCAGGTATGTCGGAACATTGTGATTTCACAGAACAGGTTACGGTGGATTCTGATACAGTCCGTATTCGTCCTGACATGGTAGTTCATCTTCCTGCCGGCCGTGAAATAGTTGTTGATTCCAAAGTGCCGTTGGAAGCATACCTAAAGGTGCTTTCGGCAGAATCCGAAGAGCAGAGAAAGAGATATCTTGCGGATCATGCAGGACAGCTTCGTAAACACATGAACAACTTGGGTGAAAAGGCTTACTGGAGACTATTCAAAGAGACGCCCGAGTTTGTGGTTATGTTTATTCCCGGAGAGTCTTTTTTTGCCGCTGCTGTTGACCAGGACCACAGTTTAATTGAGGACGGCATGAAGAAGCGGGTTATAATTGCTACACCTACAACATTTATAGCCTTGTTGCACGCTGTTGCATACGGATGGAGACAAGAGCAGGTTGCAAAAAACGCACAGCAGATCAGCGAGCTTGGTAAACAGCTTTATGAACGTATGAGAGTCTTGTCCGAGCATATGGTTGAAACCGGCAAGGGCCTGGAAAAGGCCGGCACGGCATACAACAAAGCGGTTGGATCGCTGGAAACAAGAGTATTTCCGGCAGCACGTAAATTCAAGGAACTTGGGGCTGCCGCCGGTAGTGATATTGCCGTTGTAGAGCCTGTTGAAACAATGTTTCGGACGCTTGACCCGGATATTCGTGAAGATTAGCACCCAATGTTATATTGAAAATCAGCTTTCTTCTCCGGTAATAAACAATGGGATTTAAATTGTTCTTTCTATGAAGAAAAATACTCTCTTTCTGTTTTTATTTCTTTTTTCTTCTTTTCCCTCTACTTATGCAGCCCAAATAGACCCTTCGTTTAAATTCTCAACTATAGAGAGTGAGCACTTTATTATTCATTTTCACCAGGGCTTGGAGGAATTGGCCAGGAAATCGGCAGGTATGGCTGAAGATATACATAGCCTTTTGAGTGACAGGTTTCTTTGGACGCCGGACGAAAAGACGAACATGGTGCTTATCGACAGTTCCGATATAAGTAACGGTTTTGCCACGGTTCTGCCTTATAATTCGATATATATATACACGGTACCTCCCATGCCTGACATGAGTATAGGCCAGTATGAGAATTGGTTGAGGCTGGTGATTACACACGAATACGCACACATTCTTACCATGGACCCTGCAAGAGGTTACTCCGGGGTTATGAGAAATATCTTTGGAAAGCCGATTCCAGGCGCTGATCCGCTGTCTTTTCTCCTTTTTGTTGCCGCAGTTCCTCCAAACATTTTGCTGCCGCGTTGGTGGATCGAGGGTATAGCTACATGGGCTGAAAGCCAATACAATCCAATGGGTAGAGGTAAAAACGCATATTACGAGATGATATTCCGTACAGCGGTGGCAGAGGATAACCTGTTGTCCATCGACAAAATCAATGGCGAGATCCCTTACTGGCCTGCAGGCAGCAGTCTCTATATATATGGTTTTGCGCTCCAGAAATTTATTGCCCGGCGTTATGGAAACGAAGCTCTTGGCGCTTTGAATATGGCACATGCAGGAAGAGTTCCGTATTTTATAAACGGCGCAGCAGCAGGAGTAACAGATAAAAGCTATATTTTTTTATATCGGGATATGTTGCAAGATCTGAAAAAAGAACATGCCAAAAAGGTTGATATTCTTAAAACATATCCTTTAACAGATATAAACAGAATGGATATTAAAGGTGAACGGCTTACAAATCCGAGACTTTCCAGGGACGGTGAATTTCTGGCCCTAAATAGTATAGATCCTCACAAGCATGAAACTATTGTTATTATGGATAAAAACGGCCGGAAGCAATATGCTATGGTTAACCGGCTCATTTCTGATCACAATATAACATGGAGCCCGGATGGCCGGAGTATATTTTTTACCCAGGCAGAAATCCACAGGAGCTACAACCTTTACCAGGACCTTTATTCTTATGAGATTAAAAAAAATAAGGTTAAGCGCCTTACTGAGGGAATGAGACTAAAAGATCCTGATCTTTCGCCTGACGGAAGCATTTTTGCGCTTGTAAGTGTGGATGTAAGTGGCCAGAGCTTGGCGCTTCTCGATCTGAGCGAAGATGAAGAAAAGTTGAAAATTATCAGGCACTACGGGCAGGGAGTAAGGGTCTCTGGTCCCAGGTGGTCACCGGATGGCAAGCGTATTGTATTTTCGGTAAGAGATACAAACGGCAATACTTCTTTGCACTTATTCGAAAGTGATGAAAGCGCGGACGGCAAAAATAGTGTGATACTTGAAGACTCACATGATAACATTTATCCGGTATGGTCACCAGACAGCAGATTTATAATATTCACTTCGGATAGAACGGGAGTTTACAACCTGTTTGCGTACTCTCTTTCTGAGAAAAAAATATACCGTATAACAAACTTGATAGGCGGAGCTTTTCAGCCCGAGGTTTCTCCTGATGGTTCCCGCATCTACTTTTCAAGCTACCATTCGCGTGGTTTTAGGGCCGCATGGATCAATTATGCTCCTGAAAAATGGAGCACAGATACCGGTCCTGTGATTAAAGTAGATTGGCCTGCCGGAAGCGGGGACGATCTTTATACGACAGAAAATGCCTCCAAACGCATAGACCTGCAAGCACGACGTTCCGGATATGAACCGGCAGGACTTAGCAGACGGTACTCGGCACTTGAGACGATGTATCCGCGCTTTTGGCTTCCCACTCTCAGGTCTGATCATTATGGTCCGGTCTTAGGCGCTTTCACAGCCGGACGGGACGTGCTTGGCTACCATACATACCTGGCCGAGGCGGGTAGGGGAGGAGGCGGACAAAACTACCACGATGTAACCTATCTCTATGACAGGTTTTATCCAACGTTTCGACTGAATTCCTACTCTTTACCGGTTTTATACTCTAATTTACCTGACTCTGGAGAAAACCTGTATGAAAAACGCTCAGGCTTCATTGCAAGTTTTTCAGTGCCGATCAGGCGCATGGAATCAAACTACAATCTATATATAGGATATCATCGTAAAAGACGAGAGCTGTTAAACAGTAGTGCCTCGCTACCGGGAGAGTTTTCCAGAAAAGATGTTAAAAGAAAAAAAGACAATATTTTTGCAGGTATCGAGTTTAATAATACATTGCGTTATCCGTACTCAATCAGCAGGGAAGAGGGAAGAAGGATTTCTTTATATTACAGGAACTATTCAAAAGATATAGGAAGCGATATTGATTTGCGAGAGTATATCGGATCGTATGAGGAATATATTCGCCTTAAAGGGCATAGTGTGCTTTATACTAAACTGAAAGCTGCTCTTTCTGAAGGAGATGTAATCTATCTGCAACAGATAGGAGGTGTTTCCAACGAAAGCCTGGATTTTCCGCTTAGAGGCTATCCCTCAAGGGACAAAATCGGTAAACATGTGGCTACGGCAACCCTGGAATTAAGGCAGCCGATCGCTTACCCGCTTCGCGGTATCAACACAAAACCCATTTTTTTCGATAAACTTTATATAAGCCCATTTGCTGATACCGGAATTGTCTGGAGTGGAAAGAGCGATCTTAAGTGGAAAGATGTGGAGGTTGGTCTTGGCGTTGAGGCCAGGTTCGATATGACGCTGGGTTACAGGTTGAATATCACTCCTGCCCTGGGCATTGCTCGTGGTGTTACCGAGGCTGGTGAGACTATGGTCTACATAAATATCTATACCAAACTTTGATTCTGCCTGGGCGGAAAACATTCTAATTCTGATAATATAGTTAGCTATGAAAATTCTACTTATAAGCGATACCCATTCAAACATTCGTGATGCAGTGGAGCTTATCCGCCGCGAAGGTGATTTCGACCTGTTCTTTCATATGGGGGATACCTACCAGGATGCTACCAGTATCCGGGAAGAAACCGGCCTGCCCATGAAAGCCGTCTCAGGAAACATGGATGAGCAAAGGACAGGTCCGGAGATTGAGGTCTTCTCTCTTGAGGGAATACGTTTCCTCCTTACCCATGGGGATAGATTTTGGGTAAACCAGGGCCTTCAGGCTCTGGATGTAAAGGCGGAACGTTGCGGAGTCGATATAGTCTGCTTCGGGCACACACATATTGCGTCCGATACTGTTATAAGCTCACGCCGTTTTATCAACCCGGGAGCTTTTCGTGGAAATGTCTGTTCTTACGGAATTCTTAAGCTTGACAATGGAGGTGCCACTTATCAACCTTTGTCATTTTAAATTTTGTATTTTTAAGTATGCTTGCTACAGGCTGGGTGCTGCTCTGCATAGGTTGCCGGCAGGGGAGGTAACCGGATAATGAGAAGACGTCTGGCCGAAGAAACAATTCTTTTTGTCAGTATATTCAAATGGTTTATTATCGCAAGTGCAGTCGGAGCACTGGTTGGATTTTCCACAACCGCGTTTTTAAAGACGCTGAGTTGGAGTACGGCATATGCTGATAAGTATTCCTATTTCTTTTTGCTCCTTCCCGTAGCTTTTTTTCTAAGTTCCTTTATCACGAAGTACCTGGCTCCAGAGGCTGAGGGACACGGAACTGAGAAAGTCATCGAGGCTATACACAGGCGTTCAGGCCATATAAAGGTGCTTGTTGTTCCTGTAAAACTCCTTACGACTGTTATAACGCTTGCAACCGGTGGATCGGCAGGCAAAGAAGGTCCCTGTGCCCAGATAGGAGGCGGAGTTTCGTCTATTTTAGCGGATATACTAAAATTCGATAATGCCGACCGTAAAAAACTCGTGATATGCGGTATAAGCGCAGGGTTTGCATCTGTCTTCGGCACACCCATTGCCGGGGCTATATTCGGTATAGAGGTGCTGTTTATCGGAGTAATCATGTACGATGTGCTGCTGCCTTCTTTTATAGCCGGCGTTGTCGGGTATCAGGTATCAGCAGCATTCGGAATTGAATACTTTTATCATCCCATAGATTTCGTTCCAGCCTTTTCCGAGCTGTTTTTTATGAAAGTGATTTTGGCAGGAATATTTTTCGGCCTCTGCTCGCTCTCTCTTATAGAGGGCATGAAATTATTCAAAAAACTGGCTGATAAAATTAATGTATGGGAGCCGGTTAAGGGGTTGATAGGGGGAGCAGCCCTGGTTATTCTCGCTTTTGTTTTCTCCACCCGGTACCTTGGGTTGGGTCTGGAAACCATAGAGTCGGCGCTTGAGGGACAAAGCGTTGCCTGGTGGTCTTTTCCTGTGAAAATAGTCTTTACCTGTATAACTCTGACTTTCGGTGGAAGCGGCGGTATGGTCACTCCGTTGTTTTTTGTCGGAGCAACAGCAGGAAGCCTTTTTGCTAATATCATGGGGCTTGACCTGGCCACCTTTGCAGGAATAGGCATGGTCTGTCTTCTTGCAGGTTCCGCCAATACACCGATAGCGGCAAGCATTCTTGCTGTGGAGCTATTCGGCCCGCAAGTGGCTCCTTATGCTGCGGTTGCATGTGTGGCGAGCTTTCTTATGACAGGGCACAGAAGTGTTTATCCGTCCCAGGTGCTTGCTATGAAAAAATCATCATCTATAGACGTAGAGATGGGTAAGGAAGTGGAGGAAATAAGAGCTAAGTTTCAGTTGAGAAAGAGAAGCCTGGTCAGGATTATCTTTTCCTACTGGAGAAAGTTGTTCGGACGTTAAGGGGAGAAATTAAAAATAAAATGGTGCGGAAGGCGGGACTTGAACCCGCAAGGATTACTCCACACGCCCCTCAAACGTGCGTGTCTACCAGTTCCACCACTTCCGCAATTCAATGTTTATAACAAATAAACAGGTTCTACGTCAATGGTCTAACACTAATTGAATATCGAGCTGTGATATAATTTCGCTGGTTAGTTAAAGTTATTGCTAAAGTTATGGAAATAAGAAGTTTGGTCCTCCGGAGTGTTAAGGCCTTGAGCGCATACGAGGCAAAAAATATTCCTTGCCGCATAAAGCTGGATGCGAACGAAAGTCCATACAACCTGTCGTCTGAAGATATGGACATAGTAAGAAACTCGCTGTCGTCACTGGAGTTTAACCGTTATCCGGATCCTCAGGCGCGAAAACTTCGTGCTGTTTTGGCCCGGCGTTATAAGGTGAAACAGAGCCAGATTTTGCTTGGAAACGGCTCGGATGAGTTGATCTCCATGCTGATAGCCTGTTTTGGAGGCCCGGTGCTCTATCCGGTGCCCACATTTTCCATGTACGGTATCATTGCCAAAGCTGCAGGAAGAAGACAGGTAGAGGTCAAGCTGGATAATGACTTTGATATAGATACCGGTCGTATGTTGGCCGATATAAAGCGTGTTAACCCTAAACTGGTCTTTCTAAGCAGCCCTAACAACCCCACAGGCAACTGTTTCTCTTCGGAGCGAGTTCTGGGAATAGCTAAAACGGCACCCGGAGTGGTTGTGGTGGATGAGGCCTATCAGCCTTTTGCCCGATCTTTAGGTTCTAATGTTCGGAGAGGCTTTCTTCCCCTGCTTAAGGACTACCGGAATATGGTAATACTCCGGACTTTAAGCAAAGTAGGTCTTGCTTCGCTCCGTCTTGGCATTATGATAGCTTCTGAGGAGATTATTGCTGAGGTTAACAAGGTGCGCCTGCCTTTTAATATAAATACACTGTCACAGGAAGTCGCAATTAAGCTTTTATCCGGAAAGGACTCTTCTGCAAAGGCTGTCAAGCTAATAGTGAAAGAAAGAGAGCGGATGTTTGAAGAAATAGCGGAGGTTGATGGGGTGGTGGCTTTTCCCTCCGATGCCAACTTTATTCTGTTTAAACTGGAGGACCCTAATATGGTTTATAACCGGTTGCTTAAAAAAGGAATACTTGTCAGAAATCTTGACAAAGTCATAAAAGGATGCCTTAGAGTGACTGTCGGTACCCCGCAAGAAAACTCTGCTTTTATAGAAGCGCTCAGGATGGTGATGAAATGAGAAAGGCACATATCAGCCGTAAAACCGCGGAAACAGAGATTGATTTAAAACTCAACCTGGACGGAACAGGAGACTACTGTATATCGACAACTCTGCCTTTCCTTGATCATATGCTTAATCTTATGGCGCGGCATGGCTTGTTCGATCTAAATATTTCGGCAAAGGGTGATACTGATGTTGATTACCACCACCTGGTGGAAGATACAGGTATCGCGCTTGGCGAAGCAATTAAGAATGCCCTAGGCGAAAAAAAAGGAATATGCCGCTATGGCAATGCGGTTACACCTATGGACGAAACACTGGCCCAGGTGACACTTGACCTGTCAGGCCGTCCGTACCTGGTATACCAGGTTAAAAGCAATGGGCGGCTAAAAGATCTGGATGCATCGCTTTTTGAGGATTTTTTTCAGGCTCTCAGCAATCGGGCAGGCATGAACCTCCATGTGCGTGTTCATTACGGACGTGATGTCCATCACATGATAGAGGCGGTTTTTAAAAGTTTCGGCAGGGCGCTTAACGAGGCTGTCTTGATCAACCCGCGTATAAAAGGCGTGCTTTCGACAAAAGGAAGTCTTTAATGAGCCTGAAGATTGAAGACTGACGCGCAGCTCAGGCGCTTGTGCTGCGTGAGACTGTTAGGGGTGAAAACTGAAAACTACCGGAACCGGCCAAAGTTGCTCATGCTTCAGCCCCCACTCTGCTTCAGCCTGAATATCTGATTAATGATGGATACAAACCTTTTCTACTTTATCAACCATCGTCTATCCAACCCGTTGCTTGACATGTTCATGCCGTTTTTCACTGATTTCTGGTATCTGTTTGGCTTACCTTTCCTTGCATATTTTTTTTACAGGGATTGGCGTAGAGCTTTGCTGTCTACTGTTTTTCTTTTTATTGCAGTCGGTATTGCGGACCTGGTCGGAAACCAGGTAAAACACCTGGTAGGACGCATACGTCCATGCAGGGAACTTTCTGATGTAAACCTGCTTAAGGGCTGCGGTAAAGCATATTCCATGCCGTCAAACCATGCTGCAAACGCCTTTGCAGCAATGTCAACGCTCTTCTTTATATGGAAGGGCCGTTTGGCGGCCGGCCTATGGATTATAGCTGCCGCGGTGGCCTTCTCCAGAGTCTACGTTGGTGTTCACTACCCTTCCGACACCCTGGCCGGGTCGCTTATGGGAACTGTGGTAGGATATGGCGCTGCAAGATACTTCAGGTATTTGCGCCCTTTAGAGGATATGGGGGTGAATTCATGAAACGGCAGGAGGTTATCTTATTTTACAGGAAATAAAAGGTTTCAAACACAAACATCTGAAAAATCGTATGGTGTCGGTACTTGTGCCTTTTTATAATGAGGAGGAAAGTATTCGACCGCTGTATGGTGCGTTAAAAGAGGTTATGGAGGCTCTTGGGCGTCCATATGAGATTATTATGGTTGATGATGGCTCTACTGATCAGACCTTGGAAATTATAGAGACTCTTTATGAACAGGACAAGACCATTACCGTGGTTGGTTTTCGCCGTAACTATGGTCAGACAGCCGCTTTTGCCGCTGGTTTCGCTGTGGCCAAGGGTGGTGTTATCGTTACCCTGGATGGTGATCTGCAGAACGACCCAAAGGACATTCCGATGCTTCTTAAAGAGATAGAGCATTGCGATATAGTCTCGGGATGGCGTAAAGACAGAAAAGACAGATTTCTAACCAGGCGGCTTCCATCGATGCTTGCAAACATGCTTATTTCGAAAGTAACCGGTGTAAAACTTCATGATTATGGGTGCAGTCTGAAGGCTTACCGGGCTGATCTGGTTAAGAAGATAAATCTTTATGGAGAGATGCACCGGTTCATACCTGCGGTTGCTAACACCGTAGGCGCAAGGGTGTGTGAAGTTGTAACTTCGCACCATCCAAGAAAGTACGGCAGATCCAAGTATGGTCTTTCACGTACGGTCAAAGTGTTTTTGGATCTGATTACTGTAAAATTTCTACAGAACTTTTCGACTAAACCGATCCAGGCTTTTGGTCCGATAGGTCTTTTATCCGTGGGATCAGGGTTCCTTATATCTTTCTACTTAACCTTTGATAAGTTTTATTATGGCAGGGATATCGGAGGCCGTCCCTTGCTTTTGCTTGGGGTGCTTCTTATTATTGTCGGCGTTCAGCTTATCGGAATGGGGCTGCTGGGCGAAATGCTGGCTAGAACATATCACGAAAGTCAGAACAAGCCGATTTATCATGCAGACAAAATACTTGAAAGCCAGGTTCAACCTGATTGACCGAAAGGTTTGAATGACTTTTCTTCGGGTCCACTGATAAGGTAAAATTAATCAGTTGATTCTGCTTTATCAATTTTCTCCTTATTATTACCTTATGAAGTGTAAGAAATGTGATGGGACCCTTGTACTTATTATCGGTTGAAAAACTGTTGATTTTCGCTGCACGTTGTGCGGTGTGAGATTTTGTATCGAAGAGTTGCTGGATGATATCGATGAAGAAACTTGGAAACGCATATCGCAACGTCCATGTAACAGGCTGTAAAGCTAAGGTTTAAAAATGTACTCTTACTGCTTTCAATACAAAATATGCAAAAACAGGTAAAGTTGAAATATATTTGGGCCGAGGAGAAATAAGATGAGTGGTATGCCTGTTGAAGGGGAAGCTCTAAGAAAGGCGGTTAAGCGTGTTTCCGAAATGCGTGCAGCTGATCCTGCAGCGCCTCTTTCCGATCTAGTAGAAAAAGCTAGTATTAAATTCGACCTTTCGCCTAAAGACGAATGCTTTCTATTGAATTTTTTCATTGAAGGTAAGGATAAAATAATTGCCGACGAAGAATAAGGACGAGTTCTAACAGGTCACTTCGCAGTTTCTTGTTTTATAACTACCTGCTTTTCTGCACGTTATTAGAAATGTCAGCATAAAATATTGAGGGATTGAATGAAAGTTGATATTCTTATTGTCGGCGCTGGTTTTGCCGGTTGCACGCTTGCTGAA
The DNA here is from genome assembly GCA_027021335.1 of Nitrospirota bacterium. GTDB lineage: Bacteria > Nitrospirota > Thermodesulfovibrionia > SZUA-242 > SZUA-242 > JALUUO01. Next base: position 16,786 of record JALUUO010000065.1, on the reverse strand, counting down.
AGAGTAGCAACTGAACTTAATAAAAAGGTTTTATTGGTTGAAAAACGAAACCATATAGCAGGCAATAGTTATGATTATTATAATGAAGAAGGTATCCTGGTACAAAAGTACGGTCCGCATATCTTTCATACCAACTTACAAAATGTGTGGGATTATCTCTCCCGGTTTACCAAGTGGAACGGCTATGTACACAGGGTAATTGCCAGTGTAAACGGCAAAGAGGTTTATTTTCCTATAAATCTTTCTACGATGGAGGTTCTTTATAACCGTAAGTTCACCTCTGAAACGCTTGAAGCTTATTTTCAACAACAACGTGTGAAACTAGATGAGATCAGGAACTCAAGAGACGTGGTTGTCTCACAGATTGGGGAAGAGCTATACGAACTGTTCATAAAAAACTATACAAAAAAACAGTGGGGGGTTTACCCTGACGAGCTTGACCCGCAGGTGACGAAAAGAATTCCCGTGAGGTTTAACAGAGATACGAGGTATTTCGCAGACACTTACCAAGGCATACCCATGTATGGCTTTACCAGAATGTTTGAGAGCATGATCGATAATAAGAATATTCACATCTTATTAAATACGGACTATAAAGAGGTTGTAACTTCTGTTAAGTTCGATAAACTTATCTACACAGGTCCTATTGATTATTATTTTGATTACATGCATGGTAAGTTGGAATATAGAAGTCTTGATTTCAAATTTGAGACGCTTAATATGGAAAAGTACCAAAATGCTGCGGTTGTTAATTTTCCGAATGATTTTGACTATACAAGAATAACCGAGTTCAAACAGCTTTACCTGCAAAGACATAACAAGACAACAATCTGTTATGAGTTTCCAAAGGCGGAAGGAGATCCATATTATCCGATTCCAAGACATGAGTGCCGGGAAAAATATCAGAAATACAAAGCAGAGGCTGATAAGTTAAATTCGGTATACTTCATAGGGCGGTTAGCTCAGTACAAATATTTGAATATGGATCAGGTGGTGGATGAAGCACTGAATCTATTTAAAACCATAACTTGAAAAAAATATGAGTGGGGAAAGTCAAGATACGATTGCAGCTGTTGTTGTAACTTACAACAGAAAAAAAGAGTTGGGTAAGTGCTTAAGTGCGATATTGAACCAGGCTCTTCCTGTTGATGCCATCTTCATCATCGACAATGTTTCTACAGACGGTACGCCTGAGTATCTTGTAGAAAAAGGTTTTCTGGATAGTGCTGCTCTGAGCTCAGACAAAGAACCTTTGGAGTCGGTAAAAACGATTAAATCACCACTGTTTTCGGACACAACGATTGAAGTTCATTATGTCAGAATGCATGAAAACACCGGAGGCGCGGGTGGATTTCATGAAGGTATCAAAAGAAGCTATGACGCCGGTTTCGACTGGTTGTGGTTGATGGATGACGATGGCTATCCGGTTGAAGACCAGTTGCTGGAATTATTAGATAAAACCATAAAAAACAATCTATACTTTTCCGGCCCTCTGGTGGTGGATAAAGATAATGAACAAGCTTTGACTTTCCGTCCAGCTCATCTGCGTAATGTAGAAAATAGTGTTGATGCCGTCAAGGCCGATGCGACAGACGGGATAATCTATGGGTGGGTGACCCCGTTTAATGGAACACTGATTTCCAGACGTGTTATTGATGAGATAGGCAATATCAAGAAGGAGATGTTTATCTGGGGAGACGAGAGAGAATACGTGCTTAGGACCGAAGCAAACAAGATAAGGGTTGGAACTATAATTACTGCGGTACATTTACATCCGGCACGAATAGGTAAGAGAGAACGATTGCTGTTTGGCTTTCTAGGCAGAGTTATTATTCGGCCACCGGATAAAGCCAATATTTACTACAGGAATCTTGGTTATTTACATGCAAAATATTATGGGCTGGAAAAACACTTGAAAACCTTGATTAAACATACTGTGTTTTTTCTTGTAAACATGAAGTTTAATATTAAAGGGTTGATAGGTTTTTACAGGTACTATATTGATGGAGTAACTGACAGCTACTCACTGCCTCCAGAGCGCAAATAATATGTACAGAACTGACTTATGCCGTATTAGAAAAAACAGGTTAACAGGTTGAATGATAAAAAATAAAGTAGCGGCCATTGTTGTAACCTACAATAGAAAGAAATTATTAGTCGAGTGTTTAAATGCGTTACTGAATCAGACCCGCCCTGTTGAGTCGATATACATTCTCGATAATGCTTCAACTGACGGCACTCCTGAGTACCTGCTTGAAAAAGGCTTTTCGGATAGTATCATAAGCTCATTTAAAGAGCCGCTGGAGTCGATAAAAACTCTTAAATCACCACTGTTTCCGGATACAACGATTGAAGTTCATTATGTCAGAATGCATGAAAACACCGGAGGCGCGGGTGGATTTCATGAAGGTATCAAAAGAAGCTATGACGCCGGTTTCGACTGGTTGTGGTTGATGGATGACGATGGTTGTCCGGCAAAAGACCAGCTGCTTGAGCTGCTTGATAAGTCGATAAAAAATGATCTCTTTTTTTCAGGACCTATTGTAGTAGATAAAGATAATGAGCAGATGCTGGCTTTTAGGTCTTCTGGTACGTTCAATGTCACGGACACAGTGGAGCACATTAAAACGTATGCAAAAAACGGTGTGATTTATAATTGTATATACCCTTTTAACGGCACTCTTGTTTCCAGGAGAGTAGTTGATAAAATCGGTAACGTTAAAAAGGAGATGTTTATCTGGGGAGACGAAAAGGAGTATGTGCTAAGAGCTGAGTCGAGTGATATACAAATAGGAACTATTACCACTGCTGTTCATTGGCATCCTGCCAGAGAAGGAAATAGAGTGAAAGTACTATTTGATTTTTTAGGCAAGGTAGCTGTCCGGACAGATAAGAATGCAACAATCTACTACAGAAACCTGGGATATCAACATGCAAAATACTTTGGTGTCGGCAAACAACTCAAGACTTTAATAAAGCACACGGTCTACTTTCTTGTAAATTTGAAGTTTAATGTAAAAGGTCTTGCTGATTTCTACAGGTACTACTTCGACGGAGCAACCGACAGGTATTGTTTACCGCCCAGGCGTAAATAACAATGAAAAATCAAGTGGAATATACCGGATGTCATCGCTAGTTCAAAAAGACCCTATAATACGATTGTTTGATGTCGATTCGGTAACAAAAAAAATCCTGATAATGTTTGTTTTGCTGCTGCCGTTCCAGCACTTGCTTAAAACCTTTTCCGTGTCAAATAAAATTCTTAGAAAAACTATAGCATATTCTGATGAGCTGTCTACGTTAATTTTAATTGCAGTCTTATTTACTTTTGTAGCGTTAAAGCCGAAAGTCTACAAATTCAGAATACTGGAGATTCCAGTAACCAAGCCGTTTTTCTGGTTTATATTTGTCGCATCTATTTCTATGGTATGGAACTCGGTGCCAATATTTCAAGCTATGTTTGGAGTGTATGATTTCACAAAAAGCATACTTGTATTTTACGTGTTTGCCACCCTAAGGTGGCAGAGGGATGAATTAATTTCGTTTATTTTTTGGATTAAAGTGGTAGTATTGTTTCTTGCTGTTGTTGGAATAACCGGACAAATTCTTGTTCTTGCAGGCTTTGATCCGGGTTTTATCGTCAGGACGGCTGGAGAGCATAAAAAGAGACTTGGACTTGATAGAGTTGTCTCTCTGACCGGAACAGGAGGAGTTAATTATCTAGGCATGTACTCATTGTTAGGCCTTTTCCTGTTTTATGGAACCACAAAAGATAAGATTAAGCGGTACTTGGGGATGTTTATCACTGTAACCTTGATTTTCATGACTTTCTCAAGGCAGTCATGGATGGGGTTGTTTGCAATGATGGTGCTGACAAATAGAAAGTTAATTCTTCCGGGAATTCTTATTGTTGCCGGCATTGCTGTTATGACATTGCCTGCTATAGGGCGTTATAATCCTGAGTTGTACTATAGAAGTTTCACATACGTGCAGGCTTTGAATATATTTGTTGATCACCCACTTATAGGCGCAGGACCGGGAATGTTCGGTGGCCTTGCGTCGGTCATCTTCCACTCTCCGTACTATGAGGACTGGCCAACCTTCTATCGTGGAATGATGTACAGGTTAGGCAGTTTGGATGCGTTCTGGCCGGCTGTGTTTGCCGAGCTTGGTTTTCTGGGCTTCTGGATGTATTACCTTATGTGGTCATCTTTGCATCAAAGAATAAGTAAATTATCTAAGTGGTTTAAGTCCCAAAATGATCAGGGTTTATATAACATAGGAACAATATTAAAAAACTATCTTGTAGCCTTGGTTATAATGTGTTTCTTTACAGGGCTTAATAAACCATTCGTAATTTACACCTTTTTCGCCTTGTGTGGCATTTACTTGTCACTATTTTACCGGCAGAGGCAAGCTGCAAATGCTATAAAGGTGCCTGTTTAAAGATCGTCAATTGCGGTGCCGGCTTCCCGTTATCCATTAATTTTGGTTTGGTTTTGGGGTCTTTATAGTTGATGGAGGAAGCACCGGGTAGGTAATCGAAGGTTGTTCTCCTGTTAGAGTTTTCAAGAACGCTACAATTTTTTTAACATCATCGTTGGACAGTTTTTCTCCAAGTTGATACTCAGCCATTATAGTAACAGCTTCAGCTAAGTCCCAAGTGCTCGCATCGTGAAAATATGGAGCTGTAAGCTCAATATTTCTTAGTAATGGAACCTTGAATACATATTTATCTTCTTCTTTCTTGGTTACGTTATACCTGCCAAGGGTTTTTGTATCTTTTTTATATGGTTTTGCTATTCCAAATTTTTGATAGGAACCGCCACCGACGCCAACGCCATTATGACAGGCTATGCATCCTTTATCCACAAAAAGGTTATAACCGGCTTTTTCTTCTTCTGAAATGGCACTATCATCGCCTTTTAGCCATTTATCAAATTTTGAGTTTGGTGTGGTTAATGTCTCTTCAAAGGCCGCAATAGCGTCTGTAACCTGCTCGATATTAATTTTATCAACTTGGTATACCTCATTAAAAGATCGTACATATTCAGGTATTGACTGCAACATGCTTACTGCAGCTTCATGGCTTGATGCCATTTCACCGGGATTTGCAATAGGTCCTCCTGCCTGGTCTTTTAGGTCCTTTGCGCGTCCATCCCAAAATTGAGCTATGTTGAATGTTGCATTAAGTACGGTAGGAGAGTTTATTGGGCCCAGTTGCCATTTATGCCCTATGGAACTAGGTAAGTTGTCAGCGCCGCCGGTTGCGAGATTATGACAGGAATTACAGCTTATAAAGCCTGACTTTGATAAACGAGGCTCAAAAAACAGTTTTTTACCTAATTCAACTTTTGCTTTGTTGTACCCGGAACTGACAGGAATGGCTTGAATAGGTTCGTTGCGATCTGACCCTGCTGATACTGCACCGCTAACCGCAACAGCCAATAAACAACTAAGGATCAAAAGCTTAATACCATTCATTTTTCTCTCTCCTTTTTAACTCTTATTTTCCGGCTTTCAAGAAGCTTTCAAGAAGCTTTCAAGAAGTTTTCAAGAAGCTTTCAAGAAGTTTTGACAGACCTTCTTCGGCTGTCTTAGCTTTTTGATTAAAAGACTTTTCATGTAAAGATTTAAAATATTTTAATAGTTTCATCCTGAAAAAACAAAATAGCTGAGCTTCTCTTTGATAAGACTTTTGTAAAGAGTTTGATTTATAAGGGAAATATTCTTTGTTGTTCAATTTTATATCAGCCCCTGTTTATAATTTATCGTTTTGTAGAGAGTGTTGCCAACAAACTCAACAAAGACTATAATGGACTATACTAAATCAACAGAGGTTGGACCTTCTTAGAGGGTTTTTCTTCGAAGTTCAGTAAGTTGGCAGCATCGCCATAATTAATCCCTCGTCGCCTAACTTCTTGAAGGCAGGTATGCAACCATATAGAAAAATATGACATTGCAATAATTGGATCTGGACCTGCTGGTATGATGGCAGCATTACGTGTATCTTGATGTGGGGCCGAAGTTATCCTTTTAGAAAAAAACCGTATTCCCGGAATAAAACTTTTAATAAATCAGCCAAGACAAATTTTAAACGGAGGGTTTTTAATACTATGTTTGATGTAGATATGAAAGCTTTACTGAAAAGACTTAATGCTTTTTGCACCAGTTCCCTTGAGTCCTCGGCCGGGCTATGCGTATCCAGGAGCCACTACGAGGTTACCATTGAACACATGCTGCTTAAGATGCTTGAATCGCCGCAATCGGATATCAATCTTATTCTACGCCATTTTGAAATCGATGCGGGCAGGCTGCAGAAAAGCCTTCAGCACTTTATTGAAGATCTTCGTGCCGGAAATGCCGGTAAGCCGGTTTTCTCACCTCTTCTTATCGAATGGTTCCGGGATTCCTGGATGCTCGCCTCGGTAGATTACGGTTTTCTTGAAATCCGGTCGGGTATTTTGTTGGTTACGCTTCTGGCCAACCAGACACGTCTGACAGCCGGGGCGTATGTGAATGAACTATCCACCATTAACATCGGGGATTTACGCAAAGATCTGCTCGATATTGTCAGCGGGTCCTCCGAAGAGGCGGCAACGGCAGGTGTTAAAGCCGCAGAAGCGGGGAAGCCTGCTCAGGCAGGGCCGCGCGATGACACAGCTCTTGGAAAATTCACAATCGACTTCACTGCACGTGCCAGAGAAGGAAGTATTGATCCGGTCTTCTGCCGTGACCACGAGATACGTCAGATGATCGATATTCTGGCCCGCAGACGCAAAAATAATCCAATTGTTGTTGGCGAGGCCGGGGTGGGAAAAACAGCCGTTATAGAAGGTCTTGCCCTGCAGGTGGTTGAAGGGGATGTGCCGGATATACTTAAGAACGTGGATATTCTCTCCCTGGACATGGGCCTTTTGCAGGCCGGCGCAGGGGTCAGGGGCGAATTCGAAAACCGGTTGAAGTCCGTGATAAACGAGGTGAAGGAATCCCCCAAGCCTATCATACTTTTTATCGACGAAGCTCATACCCTTATCGGGGCCGGGGGGGCGGCCGGAGGCGGCGATGCGGCAAACCTGCTGAAACCGGCCCTTGCCCGGGGCGAGCTTAGAACCATAGCTGCCACCACCTGGAGCGAATACAAGAAATACTTTGAAAAAGATGCTGCTTTGGCACGGCGTTTTCAGCTTGTAAAGCTTGAGGAACCAACAGAAGATGATACCGTAACCATTTTGCGGGGTTTGAAATCCAAGTACGAAGAATCTCACAAGGTTCAGATACTGGATGAGGCGATTGTAACAGCGGCCAAGATGGCAGGCCGTTACATCTCCGGCCGTCAGCAGCCGGATAAAGGTGTGGACCTGCTTGATACAAGCTCCGCACGTGTGAAGATCGCCCTTACCACCAGGCCCGACAGCCTTTTGGATGCTGAAAGGCGTATTCAGGTTATGGAGCGAGAGTTAAGGGCCTATCAGAAAGATAAAGAAGCCGGATGTACAGTGGACCAAGATCGAATTTCTGAAGTCGAGAAGATGATAGAAGACACCAGGAACAAAGCCGCAGAAATGGAGGAGGCGTGGACTAAAGAAAAGGAGGCTATAGAAAAGGTGCTCGCCATACGTGCACGCCTTGACGGCACCGCGGAAGATAAGGCTGCCGATTCTTCAACAGAAGGGCAGAAAGAAAAGCCTGAAGATAAAGAAGCTCTGAAGAAAGAATACGACGAGGCTATTAAGGAATTAAAAAACATTCAGGGAGATAATCCTATTATCCGCCTTATGGTGGATTCCGACGTGGTTGCCAACGTTGTTTCCGACTGGACGGGAATCCCTATAGGTAAGATGGTTCAGGATGAGGCCGGAGCGCTGCTCCGGTTCGAAGCGGATATGAGTGAACGGATCAAAGGACAGGGTCACGCGTTGGAAAGCGTTGCCCGTGGCATAAGGGCGTCCAAGGCCGGTCTGCAGAACCCAAACAATCCAATGGGAGTTTTCCTGTTTGTGGGCCCAAGCGGTGTGGGTAAAACCGAATGCGCCCTGGCGGTTGCAGACCTGCTGTTTGGCGGAGACCGTTTTATCACAACCATCAATATGTCCGAGTTCCAGGAAAAGCATACGGTGAGCCGCCTTATCGGCTCGCCGCCAGGCTATGTCGGCTTTGGTGAGGGAGGTGTCCTGACCGAGGCGGTTCGCCAGAGGCCATACTCCGTGGTTTTGCTGGATGAGGTCGAAAAGGCTGATCCCGAGGTCATGAACATCTTCTACCAGGTGTTTGATAAAGGCATGCTGGCAGACGGAGAGGGCAGGGTTGTCGATTTCAAAAACACCGTAATATTCATGACAAGCAATCTTGCTTCGGATGTTATCACAGAGATGGGGTCCGGCGATGAACGCGTTGACTTAAAAACTCTTACAGATGCGATACGACCGATTCTTAGCAACCATTTCAAACCGGCTCTGCTTGCCCGTATGAACATAGTGCCTTTTTATCCGCTTGATGTAGATGCCATGAAGAATATTGTGCAGCTTAAGCTCAACCAGTTGGGTAACCGTCTGAAAAGCAGTCACAGAATGAAATTCGATTTTGAGCCCCAGGTTGTGGATCAGATCGCCCAGCGGTGTACCGAGGTTGAAACCGGAGCCAGAAACATAGACCATATCATGAGCGGTACGTTGCTGCCGCGCATATCGACCGAGATTTTACAGAAGATGAGCGAAGGAGCACTGCCGGATGAATTGCGCCTGGGGCTGTCTGAAGATGGAGAGTTTACATTTCAATTCAGGACTTAAATTATGATTTTGCTTAAGATGGATACTTATGTTTGTCCGGATATAGAAAGCCCAAGGCGAGTATGGTGCCGTTGCGCATAAAATCGCACAGTCGTATAGCATGCTGTGCAGCTTTTTGCACACATATTTTGCTTTATATAAACTGCTAAACGCATAAAAAACTTTTATTAAACAAGATGTTTAACAGGATAACCCGGTTTGGCACAGGTTCTGCTATATAGTAGACGGAAGGAAGCCTGAACTATTTTTTTAGGCCATCAAATTAATCAGACAAACAAGAAAGGAGAAAAGTCATGCCGACACCAGCCTATTTAACCATCGAGGGAGCCAAGCAGGGACCTATCACCAGTGGAACTTTTACCGAAGACAGCGTAGGGAATATTTTTCAGGAGGGGCACGAGGATGAAATCCTGGTCCAGGCATTTAAGCACCAGGTAATAATTCCCCGCGACCCCCAGAGCGGACAGCCGACCGGGCAGCGGGTGCATCAACCCCTGACTATCACAAAAGTTTTTGACAAAGCATCGCCGCTTCTCTACCAGGCCCTGACAAGCGGTGAGCGCTTAAATACGTGTGTGATCAAGTGGTACCGCACCTCGGCCTCCGGAACACAGGAACACTACTTTACTATTGAGCTTGAAGACGCCATTATCGTGGACATTGCCGCCTATATGCCAAACTGCCAGGACCCGGGCCTGTCGCACTTCACCCACCTGGAAGATGTGTCTTTTACATACCGAAAAATCACGTGGACGCACGAGGTTGCAGGCACGTCCGGTGAGGATGACTGGAGAGTTCCAAAAGTATAGTCAGTAGGGGCGTATCACGATACGCCCCCTACATAAATTATGCCTATAATAAGATCCACTATAGAATCCGGATATACTTTCGAAAACGACAACTACGGTCCAGACCAGTTGGGCGTTGTCAGCTTTCAGGGAACGGAGCATATATCCTGGCCTTACGAATATGAGATCGACCTGGCGGTCAGGTTCGATGTCGATTTCGACAAGATGATAGGCCAGACAGCCCTTCTTTCCCTGGTTGATGGCGGCAACGATCGCCTGGTTCATGGAATAGTAAATCGTTTTGAGTACATGCAGCAGGGCCCCAATTTCTACAGGTACCGAGCCACTCTTGTTCCACGTCTATGGCTTTTGTCTATCGGAGAAGACAGCCGGATTTTTCAGGAAATGACCGTCCCTGAAATAATCCAGAAGGTTCTTAAGGATGCAGGCATAAGGTCTGACCAGTACCGCTTAAGTACCAATAGAAACTATAACCCACGGGAGTACTGTGTTCAATACAGCGAGTCGGATCTTAATTTCATCACCCGCCTTATGGAGGAGGAAGGAATTTTCTATTTTTTCGAGCATACAAATGATGATCACATTTTAGTAATCGGAGATCATCAAGGGGCCAATGTTCCGATAGAAAGTCCGGATACCATTGTTTACCGCGAATCCACCGGAGGAGTGATTACAAGTGAGTGTATCGAGGAATTCAATTATTCGAACTCTATCCGGGTCGGGAAGATCGTTCTGAATGATTACAACTTTAAAAAACCTGCCCTGGATCTTAAGGCCGAGGATACTGCTGATAAAGATAAAGAACTTGAAGTCTATGAATACCCTGGCGAGTACGAAGACTCTTCTGAAGGCAAAGACCTGGCAAAGCTGCGGCTTGAGGAACTACAGGTTCAAAGAAAAACGTCAAACGGAAAAATCAATACATACCGTTTAATTCCAGGCTATCGCTTCACTCTTGATGATCATCCACAGGATGCCTGCAATATAGAGTATCTGATCACCAGTGTATCCAATAGCGGTTATCAGCCCCAAACGCTTGAAGAAGAGTCAGGGGCTTCAGGCGAAGAGGCCATGCAGGAGAGCCGCTTTGAGACCATTCCGGCCAGTGTTGCCTACCGTTCACCCCGCGAGACCGAACGAGTTCGTATTCAGGGAGTTCAGACGGCGGTAGTTGTGGGTCCTTCCGGAGAAGAGATTTATACAGATAAACATGGCCGTGTCAAGGTTCAGTTCCACTGGGACCGGCAGGGTAAAAGGGACGAAAAAAGCTCCTGCTGGATTCGTGTGGCCCAGCTCTGGGCAGGTTCCGGGTGGGGAGCCATGTTTATTCCCAGGATCGGCCAGGAAGTGATCGTTGATTTTATCGAAGGCGACCCGGACCGTCCGATAATTACAGGCAGGGTATATAACGCGGAGCAAACACCGCCTTATCCTCTGCCGGATGAGAAGACCAAAAGCACGATAAAATCCGATTCAACAACAGGCGGAGGCGGCTCGAACGAATTTAGATTTGAGGACAAAAAAGGAAGCGAAGAGATCTATCTTCATGGCCAAAAGGACTGGACAATTGCTATCGACAATGACAAAAACCAGACTATAGGCAACGATGAGTCACTGACTGTAGGTATCAACCGTACAAAGTCGGTCGGATCAGACCAGAGCGAAACCATCGGATCAAACAAGACCATACAGGTCGGCGCCGACCACAGTGAGAGCATCGGCGCAAACAAGACACTAAATGTCGGAGCGAACCATACGGAAACCATTGGCTCCAATATGAGTCTTAGCGTAGGCAGCAACAAGACGGAAACCGTCAGCATTAACTCGGCGGAAACCGTGGGTGCAGCCAAGGAACTTTCTATTGGCGCTGTTTATCAGGTCTCTGTTGGCGCAGCCATGAACGAAACAGTAGGTGCGGCCAAGGCCGAGGAGGTCGGCGCTGCGAAATCCGTCAATGTCGGAGCTGACAGCAGTGAAAATGTCGGCGCGAATAAATCCGTGGATGCAGGCGGCAATATATCCGAAAGCGCAGGCAAGGATGTCAGTGTGAAATCCGGTAAAAAGATGTCCTTTAGTGCAGGAGATGACTTTGGTATAAAAGGGGACAAAAAAGGGGTTATCGAAATCAAGGATCAACTTACGATAAAATGCGGGAAGGCCACGATAACTTTGAAGAAAAACGGTGATATTTCCATCAACGGTAAAAAGATTCAGATTAAAGGATCAGGAGATGTAATTATTAAGGGCAGCAAAGTCTTGGGGAATTAATATGAAAGATGTTCTAAAAGAAACAATACAAACATTAGCTGTTTCGAAACATGTCGAAGGTGTTCGAGTTGGAAAAGTTATAAATATTGATGAAAGCGGCCGGGTCTTTGTGGATTATGCCGGAAATCCGGAAGGGGAGGTAGCTGCACGATTTGCCGGTTCGATTAAATTAGAAACACTACGCCAAGCCGCCTCTGATGGACGGGACGTCCTGCTAGTTTTTGAAAACAACGATCCTTTGCGTCCAATTATTATTGATACGCTTTCTTCTTTGATAGATGAAATAGCTACGACTGAAGATATGGATTTAAAGGTTGATGAAGCTGAGGATGTGACTATTGATGGACAGAAGATTACATTTGATGCAAAAGAACAGATAGTGCTGAAGTGCGGAAAGGCGAGCATTACTCTGACACGCGCCGGTAAAGTGCTTATTCGTGGCGCATATCTATTAAACCGTTCGTCCGGTGTCAACCGCATCAAGGGCGGTTCGGTTCAGATAAATTAAACTCCATCATTAATACATTTCTACATTTATGAATCTTCTTAATGCAACAGAAATGCAGGCAGGCTATACAATGGGCATGCAGCCCGACGGCCGTGAATCATTGGTTGTTTGCGTGAAGGGAACATTCAGTATTCCTAAAAACGGTTCAGAACCAAAACTCTATAAAAAACAAGTTCCGTTGATTGAGGCGGATGTTTTTACCGGAGAGCCCGGTTTTTCGGCGCCATTATATGAAAGCGATTACGCCCCTCGCAAGCCCCGCTGTGATGTTCTGCTGAACGGTAGTGCTTATGTACCGGGAGGAAGGCCCGCGGCCAAAATTACTGTCTCACTCAGGGTCGGGCCGATTTCAAAATCCTTCAACGTTGTCGGACACCGTTTCTGGAAAAAGGGTCTCATTTCAGTAAGCGCCTCACGGCCGAAACCTTTTACCGTGATGCCCCTATCATACGACAATGCGTTCGGCGGCTTTGACAAGACTCACAAAAATCCATCAAAGCATAAGGCATACCTCGTAAATCCGGTTGGTACCGGATTTCATGACAATCTGAAAATGGAATTCGTTGAAGGCAAACCGTTGCCCAGCACGGAAGAGACGAAGAATCCCGTCACGAAACCCAATGGGAATTACAGGCCCATGTCATTCGGCCCCATTGCACGGGGCTGGCTTCCCCGCTATAAGTTAGCCGGCACTTACGATCAGAACTGGTTAGACAATATTTTTCCATTTTTGCCTCCGGATTTTGATGAAGCCTATTATCAGTCCGCCCCCCCTGATCAGCAGATGCCATATCCGAAGGGGGAAGAGGAAGTCGTCCTGACCAACTTGACGCCGGAGGGAAATACCCGATTCCGTTTGCCGGAGGTCCCGGTCCCGATAGAATTCAGCCTTAAAAATTACGAGCGAAAAATGACTTCCGGAGTGATAGATACAATTGTTATTGAACCGGACAAAAAGAGGTTTATGATGACGTGGCGCGCCTCCCTGCCGCTTAAACGGAACATGTTCGAAGTCACCCAGGTGGTTGTCGGGAAGATGCCGAAAGCATGGTGCAGGGCACGAGAGCTTGGAAAGACTTATTACCCGACATTGGGAGCGCTTGTCAGGGCGAAAGCGGCGGCCTCGGGAGAAGAAGATTAATGCGTCCTGTATCAATAGTTTCATACGGAATGGTAACAGGCGTAGGGCTGAATGCACCTGCATCATGTGCCGCCATCCGCTGCGGAATCAACAACTTTCAGGAAACGCGGTTTATGGATAAAGGCGGTGAGTGGATCATCGGCAGCGAAGCGCCGCTCGATCAGCCCTGGCGGGGCAGGATGAAGCTTGTGAAACTCGCAGCCCCGGCAATTCGTGAATGCCTTTCCGCCGCCGGTAATGTTGAACCGGAAAAGATTCCGCTTCTCTTGTGTGTCTCCGAAAAAACCAGGCCGGGCAGGTTGGATGGTCTTGATGATCAGCTCATGAATGAAGTGCAGGATGAATTGGGTATGCGGTTTCATGGGCGTTCTGAAGTCATATCGAACGGCAGCGCAGGAGGGGTTGAGGCGTTGAAACATGCAACGGCACTCTTCAGCCAGGGAGAGGCGGCATATTGCATTATTGCGGGGGTTGATACCTTCCTGGTCGTAGGGACGTTATCCGCGTATGAAGAAAAGGAGAGGCTGCTCACGAGTAATAACTCCAACGGCTTCATCCCGGGGGAGGGGGGCGCTTCCGTCCTTGTTGCTGCAGGAACTCAAGATGCGGGGACTGGCATGTCCATTGCCGGTACAGGTTTCGGCAGAGAGGAAGCAACCGTTGAGTCTGAAGAGCCATTACGCGCCGATGGATTGGTGCAGGCAATCAAAGAAGCCCTGTCAGCGTCGGGATTGACCCTGGGGAATATGGACTACCGCACCACTGATATAAATGGTGAACAGTATTATTTTAAAGAAGCAAGCCTTGCGCTTACACGTATCCTTCGTGAGCGAAAAGAGGAGTTCGATATCTGGCATCCGGCGGACTGCATTGGAGAGGTTGGCGCTGCCATTGTCCCTTGTATTTTAGGAGTGGCTTCGGCTGCGGCCCGGAAAGGCTATGCCCCCGGGGATAAGGTGCTTTGCCACTTCAGTAATGATAACGGTGAACGGGCAGCGATGATTTTGAGTTATTCAGGGAATGGAGCGGATTGATGGGCAACGATGTTTTTGCAAACGGGAGAGAGATATCGTGCAAGGCCGCTGATGGAAAATCCATCTGCGCATTCCCTGATGTCTGTATGACTCCACCGGAAAACCCGGCAACACCTCCGGGAGTGCCTGTTCCCTACCCGAACACCGGGATGGCCAAAGATATGACCTCCGGCAGTAAAAAAGTCAAGATTTCCAACAAGGAGGTGATGTTAAAGAATAAATCTTATTTCAAAAAGAGCACGGGAGATGAAGCCGGTAGTGCAGCAAAGAAAGGAGTCGTTACCAGCACCAACCGGGGTAAGGTTTATTTTAATGCCTGGTCAATGGATGTGAAGTTTGAGGGCGAGAATGTGGTTAGGCATCTGGATTTGACGACGCATAATCATAGCAGTTTTCCTTCTAATACAACACCTTGGCCATATGCCGATTCTATGGCGTTTGCACCAGGTGGTCCATGCTCAGGTATTAGTACGAAATTTAAACTTGTACCATATAAAAGCAAAAATCCAGAAACGGGTGAGGATGAACTCACCTGCAAACCTATGACTGGTCACCATCTTATTCCTGGGCGGTGCATGAAAATTCGTAAAACATCTGGCGGGAATCCAGCATATCCAGAGGGATGTTCACACAACAAAGCCCCTTGTGTATGCGTGGATAATGAGAACCAACATGATGGCACTCATCGGGATTGTCATGCTGTGTTCGATCCAATAGAGCTTTCAGAGGGGCAAAAAGATCCCAAGGGCAAAATAACATACAAAAAGGCACGTGATGCGGCAGCAAAATCTGCCGCAGGTATCAATAATGGAAAGGAACCAAGTGAAAAACAACAGGAATGCATTAAAGAGCAACTGGATAATTACTATAAAAACTGTCTAAAGAATCAGGATGGTTCAGTCAACAAGAACGCACAACTCAAAGCATCAGAGAAATCTCACGGTGGTCTTGTTATCGATGATTCACCTGGTGTTAGTTTCTAAGGAGAATATTTATGCCGAAGAGAAAAACAAATTCACTTTACTTCACTGATGTGGCTCTGGCAAACAGAGATGTTGTTGTTTTAACAGGAATTTACTACGCATTGGAAGAAACCGAGGATCAAAAGACCGCCTTTATTTCCTTAAATAAGGGGGCTTGGGGTTGGTTAAATCTTCGCGGCATAGCACATGCCGTAAGGTTCAGAGGTAAGACAGAACATCTGAAAAGGCAATGTCTTGTATTAGAGCGTAATCGAGGGCTGTACCGTATTAGTCCCCCAAAAGATGTTAAGTTCGAGATGATCAATGAAGAGCGAGAAGGCTTTTTAATGGATTTAAGGCAAATTGCAGGCAAGTGGTATGCGGTTGGAGGTCATCATCAAATTTATCGAGAGGACAATGGCCGTTGGAATCCAATAGATGCGGGTGTATATGTGCCAGGAGAAAAAGGTGAGGCCAAGATTTTACTGAGTATTGATGGCACATCGGAAACAGATATATATACAGTAGGCTTTAATGGAGTCATCTTGCACTATAATGGCAATTCTTGGAGGCAACTCGATTCACCCACTAATCTTGGTCTCCAAAGAGTCTTGTGTATAAGCAAAGAAGAAGTTTATATTTGCGGATATGGTAATTCACTATATCGGGGAAATACGAATGGATGGAAAGCCTTAACTGAACCGGATGATAAAATTACGTATTGGGATATGGCGTATTTTAAAAGAAAATTATATGTCTGTACAAAGAAGAAGTTATTTGAACTAAAAAATGATCAACTTGAAGAAGTTAAAATACCGGCAAAAGGGCCGTTGGGTTTTTATCGTATGGATAGTGATAAAGATGAGCTCTGGACATGTGGAAATGAGTGTTTATTAAAGTTTGACGGAAAAAGATGGAAGCAATATATCTTTCCGGATAACATGTAGCCAAAACGTGAACCTAAATGAGGGAATCACGGGATAAGTAAAAATAAAATGGCCAATTATCGTTGTACAACACGCCGAGGAAGCTGCTTTTAACTGGCTTCTTCGTAATACAGTATTATTGTAAAAATTGGGTCTGACCTTGACATAGGACAATTTTCACCAATTGCCGCACCCCTTTTTCTGAGCTTCCTGTTTCCACTCATCTCTTTCTTGAATTTTTGTCTTATGTCAATGGCAGGCCAGAGAGCGTTTTCGGAAAGCCTGTTTCGTACACTGAAATACACCCGGCATATCCCAGCCAGCCCTTCAAAAGTCTCGATACGGCGCG
>JALUUO010000064.1 GCA_027021335.1 Nitrospirota bacterium | reverse complement strand
AGGTAGGCTTCGTGGACCAGCGCAGTCGTATTCAGGGTGTTGCCGGGGCGCTGTTTCAACAGATGTCGATGGGCAATCTCTCGCAATTCGCCGTAGATCAGCGGTATGAGTTCGTCCAGCGCCTCTTTCTCACCGTCACGAACCCGGTTGAGCAAACGCGTGATTTCTTTTGAATTGAGTGATTCCATGGGCGCTCCAAACGAATCGAGGGGGCCTGGATGTTTTTGTCGGGTGGTCCCAGGGTTGACTTTCAGACGTTCATTCACCTTTGAGGTAGGCGTCGAGTCGGGCTGCCACGACTACTGGCTGGCCGATGCCGACCCAAAGGGCAGCACCGCGGTCGGTTTGGAAAACGAACCTGTCAACGGCGTGTTCAATACCTGGAGGTCTTCTTACGAATTTCCCATTTTTTCTTTGCTAATTCCTGCATATCGATTACCGTATCTTTTTCATCCATGATTTCTAATCCGAGTATCGCTTCGATTATGTCTTCCATAGTCACCAAACCTTGCATTCCGCCATATTCGTCTATGATCAAAGCGATATGTTCTTTTCTCAAAATCAATTCTTCGAGTAGTTTTGGAACAGAGGAGTTTTCGAAAAAGATTACTATGGGACGCTTTAAGTCTTTGAGTTTCTGGTTGCTTCTATTCTTGGCCAGTTGTTCCAGAACATCAGATTTAAGAACGTATCCTGTCACATTATCAATATCGCCTGAATAAACAGGGATTCGGGAATATTGCAGATATTCCTTGTGCTTAATGAAATCGGTCAGTGAAGTCTCCTCAGGCGCAGATACCACAACGGTTCGCGGCGTCATGATCTCTCGCACATTGAGCGTGTTAAGCTTGATTAAATTATCGATGATTTTACTTTCCGTTTCCTTCAAAACGCCGTCCTTGGTACCTAAATGCGCCAACGCAACGACTTCTTCTCTGGTCACTTTTTGCGATTTCTTGTTCTTCGAGATAATTCTCGTGATAAATTCAGATATGACGACCAAGGGATAAGAAATATAAATCATGCCTATTATGATGAACGCCGAGGGTAAAGCCAATTTCCTCCAGAAGATGGCGCCGATGGTTTTTGGAATGATCTCAGAAAAAAACAAGATCAAAACCGTAAGGATGGCAGAGATTACTCCGAAATAGGCTTCGCCAAACACGGCAACGGCCTGCGCGCCTACTCCAGCGGCTCCAATAGTATGAGCCACCGTATTAATGCTCAATATGGCTGAGAGTGGACGGTCAATATTGTTCTTTAGATTCTTGAGATATTTGACAGATGTCTTGCCTTCCGCTTCTTTCATTTTTATGAAAGGGGCCGACACCGACAGAATGACCGCTTCCACTATCGAACATAAGAACGAGACGAATAGAGCCAGAGCCAAATAAAAGAGAAGAAGTACCATGAGTTTTCGCGACTTTGGCCGATAAGGGCCGGTTTAACTACCCAAATGACAACCCAATGCTTTAATCTTCCAACCTGAATAATCCATGTCTCGATTTTGGTAAACCTATTTGTGAACCTGACCAGCGGCCCCTTTTTGTCCAGCCAGGTGCGGAGATTGCGTCGGAGCGGCACGTCTCAGGCCTACGGTCGGGCAAGACAAGGTTGAACCTGCTTGAACCAGTGAGCCCTCTCACCGATGCGCTCCTCGCAAAGCCAGAATCAGGTATGGAGACGCCATTTCAGAATCCCGTGCCCAAACAACCAATTCATGAAGGATTAAGGCTATAAAAGTCGCACGGTGCCGGCCAGTTGAAACAAGTATTTTTGCAAGGACGGCCTGCGCCCCGCTGGCTCGTTGAGCGCTACGCTTCGCTGTCGTGAGCGCTACCGCCCGGCGGTTTGCCGGTGGCTGCGGATGCGGCCTTTACTTCAGTCCCCAGATCTGCACCTCTTTCTTGTTGGGATCCCCGATAATCAGCTCTGCCCGGCCATCGCGATCCCTGTCGACCAAACCGAGCAGGAAGGTGCCCGGGTCGAAAAACCGCGCAACCGAGGCGCCGGTGGCCGGGTCGATGTTGTAGAGCACCACCGGGTTGATGAAGCGCCGCCCGGATTTCTCCGCCAGGAGGATTTCCTTGACCGCACCGTTGCTGCCGGCGTTGCCGTCAAAATCCACAAAACCTATGATCCAATCATCGGTGTAGAATCTGTTCACGGCAG
>JALUUO010000063.1 GCA_027021335.1 Nitrospirota bacterium | reverse complement strand
CCTCAACGGCCTGGCCTGTTTGGTTCAGGGTGGTGCCGGCAAAGACCGACACCAAATCAGGATAGCCGATTGCCGTGGCCAGGGAGGAGTTTTTTGTCAGGTTCAGGTATTGACTGGTCAGCGGTGGAATAATCACTCGCATGGCCTGTGGAATAACGACAAGACGTAATGTAATACCGGGCCGCAAACCCAGGGCATAGGCTGCCTCGGTCTGCCCCGGACCGACCGCTTCAATGCCGGCGCGCACTATTTCTGCGATAAACGCTGCGGTATAGATGGTAAGAGCGATCAACAGGGCGGCCAGCTCGGGGATAACCGCGATACCTCCGACGAAATTAAACCCCTTCAGGCGTGGTATTTCCAGGGAGACGGGAAAGCCCAGTGCAATAAAGATAAGCATGGGGGCTACTATTAATAAGGCGGGTGGAACGTAAATGTTTCTAAAGAAGCCGTTAAGAAAATTCTTACCTGTTTTTCCCCTGTATTTACGCATCCAGAGATAAAGGCCGATCGTCGTTGCCAAAGTTACTGAAACCAGCCAAAAAAAACCTTCTTCAAAAACCGGAGAGGGCAGATAAAGTCCGCGGATGTTCAGAAATATACTGTCCCATAGAGAAAAACTCCGGCGGGGCGGAGGCAGAGATCTAAGCACAGCGAAATACCAGAAGAAAATCTGCAGAAGCAGAGGGATGTTCCGAAAGATCTCGATGTAAGCCGCGGCCAGTCGTGATACCAACCAGTTTTTGGACAATCGGCCTATGCCGATTACAAACCCAAGAATTGTTGCAAGTACGATCCCCAGGCCTGCAACCAGCAGGGTGTTAAGAAGGCCCACAATAAATACCCGGCCGAAACTGGAGGATTCGTCATAATCAATAAGGTGCTGAATGATACCGAACCCGGCCTCGGAAGACAGAAAGCCAAAGCCGGTGGCAATGCCCCTGGCTTTCAGGTTGTGCAGTGTATTGTTTAATAGATAAATCCCCAGCGCTGCTACAGCGGCAAGCACGAGCGCCTGAAAAACCATGGCCCGTACATGTTTTTTATTCCATATACTCATCTGATTGGAGGCGCGTACATGATGCCGCCTTTGTTCCATAGCCGGTTCAACCCACGAGAAATTTTAAGAGGAGTTCGCATTCCAACATTTCGTTCAAACACTTCTTCATAATTGCCGAGCTGCTTGATAATATTGTAAGCCCAATCATTCGGCAAACCCAAGTCTTTACCCTTGTTTCCCTCCGCACCAAGAAGCCGCCGGACAGTCGGGTTGGCACTCTTGATCTTCAAGCCGCTTACGTTGCCTGAATTAATCCCCAGCTCTTCTGCATTAATCAGGGCAAATAAAGTCCACTTGACGATATCAAACCACTCGTCATCGCCCTGGCGCACCACCGGGCCGAGCGGTTCCTTGGAGACGACTTCAGGCAGTACGATTGCGGAATCCGGATTGCCCAGTTGTATGCGTAAAGCGTAGAGCTGTGACTGATCAGCGGTGAAGACATCGCAGCGTCCGGTTTCAAATGCCCTGACAGTCTCTTCCGGCTTATCAAATACCACCGGTGTGTATGTCATCTTATTAGCACGGAAATAGTCTCCCAGGTTCAGCTCGGTTGTGGTGCCGGCATTCAAACAGACAGCCGCGCCGTCCAGTTCCCTGGCGCTCTTTACACCGAGATTTTTCTTTACCATGAATCCCTGGCCGTCAAAATAGCTCACTCCTGTAAAATTCAACCCCAGGGCTGTATCCCTGGTAAGTGTCCACGTGGTATTACGGGATAAAATATCCACCTCACCGGATTGCAGCGCAGTAAAGCGCTCTTTGGATGTCAGGGGAGTAAACCTTACCTTGCCGGCATCTCCAAGCACAGCCGCTGCAACCGCACGGCAGATATCCACATCCAGACCTTTCCATACCCCCTTGTCATCAGCGTTAGAAAAACCGGGCAGACCGGTGCTTACCCCACACTGGATAAAGCCCTTCTTTTTTACAGAGTTCAGGATTTCACCGGCATGCGAGTTTACCGCCGAAACAGAAAATAAAATAACGGCAAACGTTGTAAGAAGCTTATATTTTTTCATTAAAGATCTCCTATGGTTCCAATTATTCTTGAACTATTCTTGACATCAGATACCTGATTTTGATTGTATAGAACGTACTTTGCCAAGCTCATCGGCATCAAAAGCTTACCAAGGATAATAAACCATGTACAATACCAATGAATTTAGAAAGGGCCTGAAAGTCGAGTTGGACAACGACCCCTATTTAATGGTGGATTCGCAGTTCGTAAAGCCGGGAAAAGGCCAGGCATTTTGTAGAGTCCGCCTGAAAAACCTGATTAACGGCAGGGTGGTGGATCGCACATACAAATCCGGCGAGAAGATTAAAAAGGCCGATGTGGTCGAGCAGGAAATGCAGTTTCTCTACAACCAGGGTGATGAATACCACTTCATGAACAGTGAGACGTATGAACAGGTGGTTATTGATAAGGATAACTTGGGAGATGCCTGGAAATACCTTTCCGAAGGCCTTTTATGCACGGTTCTTTTTCATAATAACCTGCCTATCACTGTTGAGGTTCCGAACTTTGTTGTGCTCGAGATAACGCAATGCGAACCCGGGGTTCGTGGAGACACCGCAACCGGTGCTACAAAACCTGTCACCCTTTCAACAGGTTACACCGTAACAGTGCCGCTTTTTATCGAACAAGGAGAGCGCCTTAAGATAGATACCCGAACAGGCCAGTACGTTGAAAGAGCCAAAGAGTAGTAATAAATCCTACCAGACCCCCGGCCCTGACGGAGGCAAAAGGAGAATTGTTATGAGATTGATTACATACGTCGTTGGAGTGCTTTTTTTATTAACTGCTCCGGTATCAGCATATGCTATTGGGGCCGAGGTGGCGATTGGCGGATGGGGACAAGGTCCAAGCGGTAGTTTAGGTTACAATGCAGCCGATACCCTTGATCTTGAAGGAGATTTCAACTACGACAGGGAAACCCGAGTGTTTGGAAGAGTGAAGGTGGATATGCCTCTTATTATCCCTAATATCTACCTGGTTGCAACGCCAATGGCGTTTGAGGGAAAAGGAAGCAAAGATAGCTCTTTCACATTTGGCGACGAGACCTTCAGCGGCAGTGCTCAGTTCGACTCGAAGATAACCCTCGACCACTACGACATCGCTTTGTACTACGGTATTCCTTTTCTTAAAACGGCCACCCTAGGGAAGCTAAATGTTGAACTAGGCATTAACGCCAGGATTTTAGACTTTAGTGCAGAGGTAACAGGCCAAAACACCTTAGGGACTGCCGCAACCGATTCTACCAGCATGACCATCCCTGTTCCGATGATATACATTGGTGCACAGGTAAACCCGATAAAGTTTGTATCCCTGGAAGTCGAGGGCAGAGGCATTGCCTATAACGACAACTCTTACTATGACTTTACCGGTAGAGTCAAAGTAAAGCCTTTGGGAGTTCCTCTTTTAAAACCCTTTATAGCCGTAGGCTGGCGCCAGGAGACAATTAATATAGACGTTGATGATGTCAAAGCCGATCTGAAGTTCGGCGGTCCTTTTGCGGAGATCGGCGTGGAATTCTGATTTCATACTTAGTTTCTATCTCTGCTTAATTTCTTAGTTTCTGGTTCTTAGTTATTTTGTCACTTTAACCCATGGATGGTTCCCTAATTTACCTGGTACCGCCCCTTAGCGGGGCGGCCATTGGGTACCTCACAAACTATCTCGCCATTCGAATGCTTTTCCGCCCGTTGAATGCGTGGCGTGTTTTCGGTGTAAGAATACCTATGACTCCCGGCGTTATTCCGGCTAAAAGAAGAGACCTTGCAAAAAACATGGGACGAATGGTTGGGCAGCACCTGTTGACCAGGGAAGATATCGCTGGAATTATCGAAAACGAGGCGTTCCGAAGCAGTATGCGTATCACTGTAGAAGATACCCTGGCCGGCATGCTGAACAGGGAATTTAAAAACTTGGAGTCGATATTGCCCGAAGATTTCAGGGGTTTTTGGGACACCTTGCTGGTACACCTGGAAAATGCTGCGGTTGATGCCGTAATGCTCTACGTACGGTCTGAATCTTTCCAGAACGAGCTTAACCGGGCGATGGACAAGCAAATCGACTCTGCTTTAAAACAGACGGTCGAGGAACTGCTGGGACCGGAAAGCATCAAAAGAGCGCTGGAGATAGCAGACGAGAGAATTCTGTCCGTCCAGAATAGCAAGCGGCTGTCCCAGGCAGTTAGTAAACTTGTGGATGATAAGGTGGAGTCTTTTCTTGCCTCAGGTGGAACGATAGAGGAACTTCTGCCTGCAGGTGTCAAAGAGGCCTTGTTCAGGGAAATCGAGACCGAACTGCCACGTTTCCTGGAAAAACACTCATCACTTGTCCACGACCCTTCATTCAGGGAAAAACTTCGAAACCGTGCTAAAAGCGGGGTAAAGGGCCTTCTTGGAAATCTTGGTTTTCTTGCAAGAATTCTATCCGTCAAATTAACTGATGATATGCTGAACTCCAAGATTGACGAACTTTTGGAAGGCAGCGCAGCGGAGGTGTCGCAAGCGCTTAAATCACCCGAGACACAGAGAAAAATAACGGCGTTTCTTGAAGAAACCATTGACTCTTTTTTAAAACGTCCGCTTGCAGAATTTCTAAGCCGGCTTCCCTATAGCAAAGTGACTTATGCCCGTAACGCCATTAAACAAAATATCCTTGAGATGCTCCGGGGAGATAAGCTCCACAGTCTTATAATGGATGGCATAAGGCAGAGTATGGATTCTGTTGCCAGGGCAAAGCTCGGAAGTGTACTGAGGTTGACTCTATCAAAAAAGTCGGTGGAGACGGGTACGGATGAGCTTAAGAGCAAGGTGCTGGCGTTTGTTTATACGGATGAGTTTGAACGTCTTACACAACAGGCGGTGAGAGGCCTGCTGCATAATATCACAAAAAAGAAGCGAATTAGAAAACTCTCAGGACTGCTTCCTGCGGATATAGTCCTGAGTCTTGAGCGCTATGCTTATAACCAGGTTATGTCCCTGCTTGGAAAAGAAGTGCCAAGGCTCGTTGAGTCTTTAGATATAAGCGCCATTGTTGAAAACAAGGTAAACCATCTGGAGCTGCTGGAGGTCGAAAGCCTGATAGAAGGAGTTATGCGCGAGCAGTTTAAGTATATAAACCTTTTTGGCGCACTGCTGGGCGCGCTTATAGGTATTATAAACACGTTTATATTTCTGTAACAAACATTTCACAGGGGACGGTTGTCAGGGGGGCAGAAAAAGCTGTGGATCATTTAATGTCTACCGAATTCCTGTACACTGTACCCTGACAACTGCACCCTGTGAAATGATAAGTGGAGCCGAGAATCGGAGTTGAACCGACGACCTGCTGATTACGAATCAGCTGCTCTACCAACTGAGCTATCTCGGCTTAAATATTTTTACAGTTTCTGAAGATTGTTAAAGAGCATAAGGTTGTCAACTTTGAACCCTGAACCAGAGTATTACATGAAATTATATTTATCCATGGCTCGACAGGTCAAGCGCTCGAAATTATTCTTGTTTTGTTGAGACGTTGTCAAGCTGACGGAAAAAGTTTTTTACCAGCAGCGGGTTCAGGTCGAGACCGGCTCTGCTGTGCATTATTGAGGCGATTTTTTCAGCCTCCATCGGATCACGGTAGGAACGCCTGGAGCGCATGGCATCAAAGAAGTCGGATACTGCGGTTATATGACTGCAGATATTCTGTTTCCATCCCTTAGGCACCTTAGGGTACCCCTCAAAGTTGAAGCGCATGTGGTGTTCAAAGGCCACAGCCACAGCCAGTCTCGGCACTCCCGGTGTATCCAACAGGTGTTGTGCTCCTTTTACCGGGTGCAGTTTCATCTGTTCCCATTCAGAATTGCTCAGCTGGCCTTTTTTTGACAGAATTTCCTCAGGAATAAACAGTTTGCCTATATCGTGAAGCATGGCTGAAATGCCTATATCGTGAAGCAGTTGTCCTTCAATGCCCATTGACATGGCCTGAGAGAGGTTCAGAATGCAGACATTGGTGGAGTGGGTGAATGTGTACTCGTCAGCATTGCGCAGGTCGGAAAGGGCCATGAAAGGGTCGGCTTCCTGCTTGAAAACGTCTATGAAATTCGAGACAACATCATAAATACCTGCGACACTCAATTTGTTATGCTTTTTCACTCCCTCGTAAATTTCCATCAATTTCGTCTGCTCATGAACTGAAAGATCGGAGAGCGTTAATTTAGGCACTGACACCGCCTCTTTGGAAGCGGAACCGTTATCTTCTTTGCCGGCTACTCTTACCTCGACCCTTCCAAGGCGGATATGTTCTGAAGAGCGCACTTCCCGTCGCCTGTCGCGCTGCATGGACAAAGATTTTACCAGCATCAGCAGTTCTTCCGGCGTAACCCCGGTAATTATTCTTATGGTTTCTATGCCGCGGTTTTTAAGCATTTGAGCGAATCTGTTCAGGTACATGTTGTTGCCGACAGGGCTTCCTTCGCTTATCAACTCGTCATCAATAATCATAAGAGATATTTCGCCTGTTGAGTCCATAGCATCGTCCAGGCATGAGTAAGCGATTGAGATAAGTCGTTTTACCTGAACATGTTCGGGTGAATACAGGGCGGCATTTGACACAGCGCTGACTAACTTGCCTATAAATGTTTCCAGTTCGGCTTTTCTGGATTGTTTGCTCACAAACGGCCTCTAATTTTTGCTGTCTGAATAGTGTCCCGGGCCAACTTGGCCAGCTCTTCGTTTTTCGAACTTGCGATTTTCTCCAAAAGTGTAACAGCGTCATTTTCAGGGTAACGTCCAAGGCTGCGCACAACCTCCGGTTTTAAACGATTGTGAAGTACCGGGTGGAATAGGCTTCTGGACTCAATAAAACGTGCCAGTACTGGAATAATCTCAGGGTTGCCTATATCCGCAAGTGCATTAATCACCGCCTTTTTAAAGTTAAAGTCGAGGTCCAGCTCTATCAGAGGATTTTTACTCAAAACACTTTTCAATTTATCGAAGATAGCCTTACTTTTGCTGTACGAAGCAAGTTGAACTGCGTTAACACGTACATCAGACTCCCGGCTCTCCATGTCATTGATCAACATTCTTTCAGATTCCGGATCCTGAAGATAAAGCATTGTTTTGAGCGTTTCCAACCGTACCTTGGGATGCGAGTGATTTATTTTATTATGCAGGTGTTCCAGCACGCTCGGGTCTCCAATGTTGCGGAGTATAAGCACGAGGTTCCTGACGAAATACCAGCGTTGATCCGTTAACCTTGGGATAATAGCATCCCGGACCGCAGTTCCCATCTCTGATAGTCTATCGATAAGAAATCTCCTTATCGAGATTGAGGGTTCCACCGCCAGCATATCCAGCATCGGATTGATAAAAGGGTCACCTATTTTTCGGATAAGCCTGCTGATTTCAGGATGTTTTTCTTTATCCCAAAAGCTGAGACCGTTAAGAAGTTCTTCAAGAAATTCGGCTTGACCAAACTGACATATATCACCTGAAGCACAAACCGGGGGCAGGCTTTCTTTGCCGTTGCCGGCATATTTATCATGTATTCCGATTAATGTTGATATATCTCCGGTTTCCAGGAAGTATTTGCATAGATCCTGGATGTTTCTTTTTAGAACCTCCAGTTCTTCTTCGGTTGGGTTGTATTTCATCAGTTCGAAGATAATCCATGCAACCTGGGGCTCAACCGCAAGATTGTCCACTGTTCTGGAAATCTCCATAATTTCCTCTTCCTCAGATGCCGAAATCTTCTCGGTCTTCACAATACTGTCCAGCGTGTCTTGATATGATTTTGGAAGAAACGCAAAATCGGCATCTTCGTTGAAAATCGTACGGAGTTTTTCCTTCATGTCGCTTTCACTGTCTTTTCGTTCCGCTGCAACGGTTGGCGATCCGGCACTTGGGTCTGTTGCAATATTTGCAAGCTTCTTAAGCACAGACAGCGTGGTTGGTGGTATGTATGTTTCCTGTTTGTTGACCTCCTCAAAGGCTTCCATTACAAGTTTTGATGGAAGTTTTGGCATAACTTTCTTGGCCAGTTCTTGTCTTGGCGCCATGGTTTTAAGCATGCCGGAGAGAAACTGCCTTTTTAAATCGGGTTTTAGTTTACCTACGAATCTAGAGAAATTGTCAGCAGCCGGAGCGGCAGAATGACTTTCGGACTCGGATTCTCCCTCCATGGATTCTCCGCCTAGTTTCTGCATGAATGAGGTGATTGTCTGCTCATAACTTTCGGTTTTGGCGGTTAAAGAATCTTCAGGCATCTCGTTTAAAACCCTTGCAAGGGTTTCCGGGTCTATTTCGAACGTGCTGGAGAGCTGCTTGCCGTCAGGATCGAGGTTTCCCTGCATAAGGCCGTAAACAAAGCCTTCCCAGAGAGGAATAGGCCTGCCTGAGAAGCCATCGATAAGATGTTCTTCATTAGTTCCAAGCAGACTGTAGTCGACTGCTATTACCTGTATATGAAGGAGTCCGATACTGTTTACAAGGCTTTCAATTCCACCCTTCTCGACTATTTCATCAGGATCCATGTTCAGAAGTTCGTTGAACATCAGCAGTTCAGTTTCGTTCAGGCCCCTGATAAGCGTGACGGCAGCTATACCGCGGTTGAAAAGGGTTGTTGCGAAATCACGATAAAGCGGATTCTTATTATCCAGATAGGTCTGCCAGACCATAAGAGAGTCCTTGACCACACCGAAAGTCACCCGGTCACGCGTATCCAGGATGCTGTTTAGCAGGCTGATGGCCTTGGTCAACGAGTTTTTTATTAAAGGATGGTCTTTTGGGTAGGATGTTACATTACGACGTGAGACGTTAAGTTCTTTAACAAGTTCTGTTAGAAGACCTATGTCCTGAGACTTGGAATCGGTTGTGTTATTCAATTCGGCGCACATTAACTAAAGTAAGTAAAATGCTATTGAACTTAAGGTTGAAAATTAAGCTCATATGCAAAAGTATCCAATTTACTTTTCGTCTTTTTAGTTAACCTACTTTAGCGCCCGGGGCTGCGTCTTTATCAGTTGTAAGCAGTGTCAGGCCGCCGTCGTTACCGGGTACAGCCAGAAGCATCCCCTGTGACTCAATACCGAAAAGCTTGGCAGGCGCAAGGTTTGTAACCACAATAACAGTCTTTCCCAGGAGTTTTTCCGGAGAATAAGACATTGCTATGCCCGCCACTATCTGCCGAGTTTCGCCGGTATCGACATCCAGCCGTAGTAGTTTCTTGGATTTTTTAATACTCTCAGCCGCCAGGATTTTGCCTGTTTTTAATTCCACTTTTGCAAAGTCAGCTATGGTTATAAGGTTATCTGCCTTGCTGTCATCTCCAGGTAAGTGAGACTCTGCCTGTTTTCTGTTTGAAACTTCCTTGTCTTTTGAAGCAGTTGAATTATTTGAAATATTTAAATTGTTTGTTTTCATATCAATCCTCGGAAATAACGGTTCCCCCTTTGTTACAACGGTACCGGGGCGTAATATGCCCCATTTGCTCTGATCATCCAGGTTTATTTGGCTAAGTTCGCCTTCTTGTCCCAGGCGGGTCCAAAGATTCTGCATGCTTTCCGGCATAAACGGTGCCAGGTTGATGCACAGGAGCCGCAATGATTCTGCAACGCTGTAAAGCACTGTATTTAGGCGCTCTGTATCCCCCGGGTTCTTAGCAAGCTTCCAAGGGGCCGTATCTTCGATGTACTTGTTTGCAAGCGAAACCAACTTCCATATGTTTTCCAGAGCGTTATTGAACCGGAGTTTTCCAAGATCATTTTTTACCAGGTCTGGAATCGATTCTGCCATAGCTTTCAGGTCTGACTCCTTCTTACCTTCAGGGCCTGGAGATGGAACTGTTGCGTTTCGGTAACGCACAATCATATTGAGTGCCCTGCTTGCCAGGTTGCCGAGGTCGTTAGCCAGATCGTTGTTAATCCTGCCTGCAAGGGCGCTTATTGAGAAATTTCCATCTAAGCCGAAAGGCACTTCTCGAAACAGGAAATACCGCAGGGCGTCAGCTCCGAATCTCTCCACCATCTCGTTGGGACTAACCACATTACCTCTGCTTTTCGACATCTTTTTGCCTTCCACTGTCCACCATCCATGGGCGAACAGGCATTTTGGAAGTGGTAGGTTCATGGCCATAAGCATTGTGGACCAATACACGGCATGGGTTGTAAGAATGTCTTTACCAACTATGTGGCAGTCAGGGGGCCACCAGAACTCGCCTTTGCTATTGTAGTAGGCTTTGGCCGCCTCTTTTTCCGGATGTCCATGGCCGCTTTTCGGAGCCAGGTATCTTGTGGCCGAAAAATAGTTCAAAAGCGCGTCAAACCATACATAAGTTACAAATTTTTCGTCGAAGGGAATAGGAACACCCCAGGAAAGACGTAGTTTCGGCCTGGAGATGCATAGATCGCCCAGGGTTTGGCTTTTAAGAAAACCCATAACTTCGTTTCTTCGGAACTCCGGCAGAATATATTCGGGGTTCGTCTTTATATAATTCATCAGACGATCTTGATACTTCGACATGAGGAAGAAATAATTCTCTTCCTCGATAAGTTCCACGGCACGACCGCAGTCAGGACAGTTGCCCTCTACCAGGTCTGTTTCGGTCCAGAATCGTTCATCAGGAGTGCAGTACCACCCCTTCCATGGCCGCCTTTCTATTTCTCCACGGTCCCAGAGCATCTGCAAAATACCCTGTACTGTACGAACATGAGCCTCGTCAGTGGTGCGAATAAAGGCGTCGTTGGTTATGAGGAGTTTTTTCCATAGTGCACTGAAGTTTTCGACCATAAGGTCCGCGTGCTTCTTGGGGGATATTCCGCGGTTTCCGGCGGCTTCTTCCACCTTCTGTCCGTGTTCATCCGTGCCGGTAAGGAAAAATACATCGTCTCCGCACAGGCGGTTGTAACGGGCCAGTATATCGGCCGCCACAGTCGTGTAGGCATGGCCTATGTGAGGTATATCGTTTACATAGTAAATCGGCGTAGTAACATAAAATTTACCGCTCATCAGTTAAGTTATTTCTCCTGGGATTAGATACTGACACTACTTCTTAACTCTTTTTTCTGGCAGAGCGACGCCGTCTTCTGGGCGCTTTCCTGGCCTTTTTTTGAACTGATTTCCCGGAGGGCGCTTCCGTGCTTTCAGGTTTTTCCATATTTGTTCCGGCCTTTTTGACAGGTCTGCCGGCGCTTGTTTCTTCCGTTGCCTGAGCATACGTTGCCGGTATTTCTTTATCTGTTTTTTTATTTTTCAGCGTATCCACCTTCGGAGCCCGGCCGGCCGGCTTGCCTTTGCCGCAAGCCTTCTTCTCCTTGGTGTGTTCGTAGCTTAGGCAACACATAAGGCGGCCGCAGAGTCCAGAGAGTTTGGAGGGATTCAAGGTTATATCCTGTTTTTTCGCCATGCGAATAGAGATGGGCGCGAAACGTGTAAGAAAGAGCTTGCAGCAAACCTCTCTTCCGCAACTGCCGACTCCTCCAAGAAACTTGGCTTCATCACGTATTCCGATCTGTCTAAGTTCTATCCTTGTTCTGAATTTTGAGGCCAGTTCCTTTACCAGTTCCCTGAAATCAACCCTTTTTTCTGCAGTGAAATAAAAAACGAACTTCTTTTTATCCAGGGTTATTTTTGTTCCCACAAGCCGCATAGGCAGGCCGCTTTCTTCTATCTTTTTCTGACAGAAAATACGTCCTTCTTCCTCAAGGCGTATATTGTCTTTGTCGTTCTTAACATCCTCGTCAGTTGCGATGCGCAGAACCTGTTTAAGGCTTTTTTTGCAAGACTCTTCGTTTTTGGCTGTGGCGCTTACTACCGTGGCGATATCAACTCCGGATTCCAGGTGAACAACGATTTTATCACCGTACTTTATATCAAGTGTATCTGTCTCGAATGTTTGTCGTTTCCCACTGGCTTTCAGCCTGGCATTTACGATCTTGGTCATTTCTTAGGTTAATTCGGTTAATTAATTTATTTTTGGTAACAGTATTACCTACATTCCGCGTTTTACATAATTATTCTACCTCAAAACACTTTTTAGCTGCATAAGTATGTGCTGAAATGTAAGATGCTTGTTGAGATTAAACCGTAGTAATTGTCTTAGCCTGAACAACTCGGATAAGAGTTTTGATAGTGCTTTGAGTGTGGTATCTTTGACAGCGTTCTTTACCCTTGCCTCCTGATCGGCATTAACAAGAAGAGAAGGATTTTTAGATGATTTATAAACCATGAGATCCCGGATCCAGGCTATGGCATGGTCAAACCATTCGTCAATATCCTGCCGGTCTTTCCAGAGCTGATCGGCATCAGCCGTGCCTCTGAGCGCCATATCAAAACCCTTTAGAAACTCATCCCTGTCCCGGCAGAGATTTGGATCAAGAGCCTTGCTCAATCTTCCCCCGGACAGCACGGCACGAAGTTCGGCGTCAGGCACTGATTGCGCACTCAGAACTTTTTCAATTTCTGTTTTGGGCAGGGGATAAAACAGGATCTTCTGGGTGCGGGAGCGTATTGTTTCGGGCAGAAGGTCCGACCTGGAAGACACCAGGATTAAAATACTGCTGTCGGGCGGCTCTTCAAGAGTTTTCAGAAATGCATTTGCCGCTGCCGGATTCATTGTATCTGCGTCCTTTACAACAACAACTTTAAGCCCTCCCTCAAAAGATTTTCTGGATAAGCATGTCTCGATCAACCGGACCTGGTCGATCTTGATCTGCCTGTCGTCTCCACCTATTACCTGGACATCCGGATGAGTGCCGGAGTCTATCCTGCGGCATGCTGAACACACCCCGCAGGAGTCGGCTTCTGTTTCCCGGCAGATGAGGGCTTTTGCAAATTCGTGGGCTGCAAGTGTTTTTCCTACGCCGTCCTCGCCCGAAAACAGATAACAGTGCGCAATGACTCCTGTTTTGAGGATGCCGCGGAGAAGACCGATTGTATCATCCTGTCCGATAAGCGAATTTAAAGGCATAAGTGCAACTGCTCCTGGATAGTTTTTTGCAGCCTTTTTTGAACATCTTCCGGCGATCCCTCTGCGCTTACAAGCACTGCATGTGGTTTTCGGAAGGCTATTTCATGAAATCCGTTTTTGACTCTTTCGTGAAACTCCATAGACTCGAGTTCCATCCTATCAATCTTTCCTGCGCCGGCATTTCTGCCGAGTCCCACATTTATCGGAAGATCAAGGATAATTGTGAGGTCCGGTATAAGTCCTCCGGTGGCAATTTCGTCAAGGCGGTTTATGACTTTTTGATCAAGCCCCCGTCCATATCCCTGATAGGCAAGAGTGGAGTCGGAAAACCTGTCGCATAGTACATAGGTGCCTGCATCAAGGGCGGGTTTTATCACCTCTTCCACGTGCTGGGCCCTGGCCGCATTGTAGAGAAGCAGTTCTGTAAGTGCCGCCATAGACGGCAAAGACGGATCAAGCAGAACTTCGCGTATACGCCGCCCTACAGCGGTCCCTCCAGGCTCGAGTGTTGTCACAACAGGGATTTTATTTGATTTCAGAAAATTTTCGAGCAGCGGTATCTGTGTTGTTTTTCCAGCGCCCTCAACGCCTTCCAGTACAATGAGCTTCCCGCGTTTTTGATCAGTCATGTTTTTATGACACTCATATTTTTTACACCGGGTTTTTTGATTCACTTAATTACTATAAAAGGTTTTGGAGATTACTTTTAAGGTTTTTAAGGAAATAGAAGACTTTTTCCGCTTCTTTTACCTCAAGAGAGCCGGTTCCGCATGAGGGTGTAATAATGCTTTGACTCTGGGCCTTTTGTCTGTCCACGCCTATGTCTGTCAGAACTTTCAGGCCTTGCCGGAGCTTGTTTGCTATGGTTTCCAGGCTGGTTTTACGTATCTCTTCGGTTGTCGGTACTACTCCCCAGGCAATCGTACCTCCATTGTTTAGAAACATCTTTACCTCTTCCGGAAATATGCGTAGTGATTCAGCGTAAAAATATGCATCGAAGTTAAGGATATCAACTCCTGATGCCACAATAAGCGGCCAGTCAGCCCTGCTGCAGCAGTGAATGCCTGATATGCCTCCAGCCGTCCGTATGGCCTCGACGGTATCCTTGAGAAGCCGCGCAGCCTCTTCTTCGGCAACACCCACATAGCTGGATGTGCCAAGCGCAGAGAGGATAGGCTCATCTATAAAAATAATTACATCTGCGGCAAGCTTTTTAAGGAGTTGAATCTGCCACCTGGCTTTTCCTTTTAAGAGTTCAAGGGCAAGCTCTCTTTTTTCTTCGTCAAAGTAGAGAGGTTTTTTTTCACGATCTGTAAGTCCTAACGCAAAAGTAAGCGGTCCGGTGATATGTCCTTTAATTATCGGCAGCCGGGGACGGTTACGCAGTTCATCCAGGAAGGCGTAAAGACCTTTAGCATATTGACGGCTTATCGGAAAACCCTTATCTGACTCCATGGCGCTGTAGAAAGCAAATACGTCGTCTTGGCTGCCGTCAACAGCCCAAACGTTCTCATCCTCAACCAAAGCTAGAGGAAAGCCCTCGATGTACTGGGGAATCATAAGTTCCTGAATTCCCAGGCGGGGCAGCTGGGGCCAGAAGGGTATGTCAACAGATTCCAGTATAAGCCTGCACGCATCGGCAGGGACGGTGTGAGGCAGACTTCCGATTCCGGTTGTGCTGAATGGTTCGATCATGATTCAAAAAGTATACCGTATTCAAGCAGGCACCGGCAAAGACCTTTTTTACGTTTTGATATTTTCAGGACAATGCTGCTGGATCTTTCGATTTTTTTAAAAGAAAACTTTTAAAAAACTTTTAAAAAAACTGAAAAAATCTTGACTTTGATTCTCTGCCGATGATATATTGAGCAGTATTTTAGATGGGGCTGTAGCTCAGTTGGGAGAGCGCT
This sequence comes from Nitrospirota bacterium, assembly GCA_027021335.1. Taxonomy (GTDB): domain Bacteria; phylum Nitrospirota; class Thermodesulfovibrionia; order SZUA-242; family SZUA-242; genus JALUUO01. The sequence continues at coordinate 25,608 of JALUUO010000063.1, read as the reverse complement.
TGAATGGCATTCAAGAGGTCGTCGGTTCGATCCCGATCAGCTCCACCAGTATAGTTTATTTTAACTTTAGGTGGCTCCTCTATAAACAAAAACCTTAATAATTTAATATAATTATGAAAAAAATTCTGGTCATAGGCGGCACGGGTGTTGCAGGAACAGCAGCTATTAATGCCGCTTGTAGGCACTTTGGGGCAGAGACTGATATTACTGCGGTATGGTACGGCCGAAAGTATGAGGATATAAAGATTGAAGGAGTTGACAGGGTTGTATTTGGAGATATAACGGATAACAGCGTTTTAGACCGGATAGCTGACTCGGCAGGGGCGGAATTTGACTATGTTTTTTTCGCCACAGCGCTGGGAGAGGTCGGCTTTCCCATAGAGATGTCCACCAAGGACCAGATTATCGCTGCATGCAGGGTTTCATTTGATCCGTTGATCAGCCTTGATGAAAAATTCTCCATAGGCGTTCTGGTGGGTTACTCCACCTTCTATAATTTTGAACATCAGCGCATAAACTACGGCGCTATGGGCCATGCCAAGGAACGGATAGAAAACTGGGTGGAAGAGTCAACAGGGGCCGGCAGGCACGTGTGTATACGCGCAGGGGCGTTTCATTCGGCATCATCAAAAGCCATCAAGTTGTTGTTGCGGAGGCATGCGAAGTCTTTAGCCGAATCAGGCTACCCGCTTCTTGAAAGATATTTCAGGAACCGTAAACCTTCGGAAGCAGTCGAACTTTTGGAAGAGGCAATTCATGAGGAAGAAAGGCGTATCCTTGGAGATACGTATACAAATCAGCAGAATCTGACTGATGCTCATATCATGCTGTTTCGCAATCCGGAGGCGAAGTTCATAAACGTATGCGGAAGCAGGATCTGGATTTCCGATGAGGTCCAACTGCTATCGCAGCCGGTATTTAGTCCTTTTCTCCAAGATCATACTTCGATAAGCGGTGCCGAAATGAGCGAAATGAGAGGTTAAGAAGCCTGGCGGCATCTGTCTTGACTCCCTTTGTCTTTTCAAGCGCTTTGGTCAGGTAGCGCTTTTCAATGTCCTCAATTATACCATCCAGGTTGACACCTTCTGCCGGTATGTCTTGTGGAAGCGGTAAAGAATCCGGCATTCTGATTTCGTCTGGAATATGTTCTTCTGTAATTGTATCTCCGCTGCTTAGAACTATGAGACGTTCCATTGTGTTTTCAAGCTCGCGCACATTGCCGTACCACGGATAGCGGCTCAGAATCTCCATAGCTTCGGCCGAAATTTTCTTGGCAGGTTTAAATTTGCCGAGAAAATGCCGAATTAGGACAGCTACATCGTCTCCCCGGTTTCTAAGCGGCGGCAACTTAAGCGGCAGAACGTTAAGCCGGTAATAAAGGTCTTCACGGAAGGTCCCTTCTTTCAACGCCTCTTTCAGGTCTTTGTTTGTGGCTGAGACAATGCGCACATCCACCCGGATAACTTCTGTGTCACCCACTCGGCGGAAAGCTCCGTCCTCAAGCACACGAAGCAATTTTACCTGAAGAGGTAAAGGCAGGTCGCCTATTTCATCAAGAAAAAGAGTACCTCTGCCGGCAATCTCGAAAAGTCCTTTTTTGTTGGCTACGGCGTTTGTAAAAGCGCCTTTTATATGTCCAAAAAGCTCTGATTCCAGTAGGTTTTCTGGAATGGCTCCGCAGTTGACCGTCACAAAAGGAGCTGAGCTACGCGGGCTTAGCTGGTGAACCGCTTTTGCCACAAGCTCTTTCCCGGTGCCGGATTCGCCTGTGATCATGACATTGGGTTCGCTCACAGCTATTTTGGGCAGTAATTCGAGAACTTCCCGCATTGCAGGGCTTTGGCCGATAATTTTTTGTAAAGCCGGCTTTTCATGTGCTGATAACTCCGCACTAAGTTTATTCTGGTACTGGTCAGTGCTGCTTAGGGCTTCTTTAACGATACACCGGACATCGTCGACTTTAAAGGGCTTGTTTATATAGTCATAGGCTCCCAACTTCATAGCTTCCACTGCGGATTCGGCGGTTCCGAAGGCGGTAATAACCAGCACGACTGTATCAGGATTTACACTTTTTGCGCTCCTTAGAACCTCAATGCCTCCTACATCAGGCATCTTGAGATCTGTAATCACCATGTCAAAGACGGCTTTTTGCAAAGCTTTAAGAGCCGCCACTCCGCCCTCACATGAGGTAACTTCATGACCCTCCTTCTCCAGGAGAATCGCGAGCACCTCCCGCATGCTCTGTTCATCGTCAACTATAAGTATTTTTTTACGCATTTTTGATCGTTGGTAATGTTGTTGGTAATGTTACTGTAAAAACAGCCCCTCCCTCCGGCGGTGACTCGGCTTGAAGTGAGCCCTGGTGTTTTTCTATGATCCTGTAGGCAATAGCCAGTCCAAGCCCTGTCCCTTCATTCTTGGTCGAAAAGTAGGGATAGAAAACTTTATCAATATTTTCAACAGATATTCCCATGCCGGAATCTCTTATACGAATTTCAAGGCCGTCTCTATGATTTTCTGCTTCAAGATATATTTCTCCGCCACCGGGCATGGCTTCTACAGCGTTAAGCAGCAGGTTTAGAAAAACCTGCTTCAATTGATCCGGATCGCCGGTAATTGTCAATTTATCACGGATTGAGTTAATAATGCGAATATCTTTTCTGTAGCTGAACACTATAGATAGTTCCCGAAGCACTTCTGCCAGATCAAAAGTCTGCTTCTTTAGCGGTTTTGGCCTGGCGTATATGAGAAAATCCGTGATGATTGCATTTAGCCGGTCCATCTCCTTGACAGCAATATCCATAAGTTGAAAGGAGTACCTGCTGGGCTCTTTTTCCTCGCGAAGCATCTCAATGGAACTTTTAAGCGAGGCAAGAGGATTGCGGAGCTCGTGTGCTATCCAGGCCGAAAGTTCTCCTACGGCGGCCAGCTGCTTACGCTTTTGCATCTCTATTTCCATAGCCCTTATTTTTGTCAGATCACGGAATATCACTATTTTACCCACAGCTTTGCCTGTCCGGTTTTTAAGCGGTGAAATAGTCAGACCTATTACCCTGACGGTGCCGTTATCCTTAATTTCCCCTTCAATTCTTTCATCATAACCATGTTCAAGAGAGATAAAAGGAAATAAGTCGGTAAGGATTTTTCCTTCAATCCCATTAGCCGGCTGCCCAAGAATTTTTTTTGCTGCTGAATTAGCGGTCAATGCATTGCCTTCAGTGTCGGCTGTTATTAGACCGACAGGGATGAACTCTATTACGTCACGGCTGAAGGCTTTCAGGTCGGAGAGATCCAGCCCTGTTTTTTCCAGATTTTCGGTGACTTTTCTTAAGCGGTCCGCAAGTTGAGAGGAAAGAAAACCCATGCTGTAAAACGCCAGCATATGAACGAAAATATTGTATAGATAATCGGAGGCTGAAAAAATTTCCGGACTGTTTAGAATAATTCTGTTTGATTGCAGGACCAGTAGAGTGCCGTAAAGTATAGTTGCAAGAGAAGATATAAAGTATCCTGCTTTGCCGTGCAGTATTATGCTTGCAGAAAGTATGGTTAAGAGGAACGTGAAAGAGAACCAGCTTTCGATTCCGCCGCTTAAATAAACAAGAACCGCTTCGGCGACAATATCTCCAATAAGTTGTGCGTAGGCAAATCCTGTGCTGTTTTTCAGCTTATTGAATAAAAGACTATATACAATTGTTAATCCGTACAGGGCAACAATGAAGGCGGAGAGAGCCTCCGGGTACGGGATACGCGCGGAAACATCCTCGAAAAAGACAGAAGACCCTAACAGTAGGGTTATAAACAAGGCCCTGTAGAAAATCAGAGCCTTAAGCTTGGACTCCAGTTGCCCCGTCGGCATAAGGGCGAAACTAATCAAATAAGTGTGATCATCTTGAAGATCGGCAGGTACATGGCTACCACGATGAACCCGACAGCGCCGCCAAGGAAGACCATCATCATAGGTTCCATTAGTGATGTCAGATTATTCACGGTATTGTCCACTTCGTCGTCATAGAAGTCGGCTATTTTAGAGAGCATGGCGTCTAAAGCTCCGGTCGCCTCGCCGACTGATATCATCTGGTTCACCATGGGGGGGAAAACTCCTGTTTTCATGAGTGGCTCAGAGATTGTTTTTCCTTCAGAAACAGCTTTTCGAACATCTCCAACAGCATATTCAATAACCTTGTTTCCTGATGTTTTAGCACAGATATCAAGGCCTTCCAAAATAGGTACGCCGCTGCTTATAAGCGTTCCCAAGGTACGTGTGAACTTTGCTACAGCCACCTTTTTGATAAGCAGCCCAAATATCGGCAGTTTAAGTACCAGGCTGTCGAATACATGACTTCCCTTTTCGGTCTTGCGGGCCTGGACGATACCGACAATTACAGCAATAATACCTACAAAGAGAAACGCTCCTCCTCGTCCGCTTAGAAAAGAGCTTGTTGCCATAACAAACCGGGTTGGGAGCGGAAGTGTTCCGCCCATCGAGGAAAACATCTGACTGAAGATGGGAATCACAAAAATCATGATGACCGCAATAACAGCAACCGCCACTGTTGTTATCACCGCCGGATACATCATGGCTCCCTTCACTTTTTTCTTAAGTTTCATGGATTTTTCAATATATCCGGCCAGGCGGTTTAAGATGGTGTCAAGAATACCGCCTGTTTCACCTGCCGCCACCATGTTGACATAAAGACCGTCAAATACTTTGGGATGTTTTTTCAGCGCGTCTGCATATGTGGCACCGCCTTCAACATCATTTTTAACGTCTCCTATGATCGTTGCCAGCCCCTTGCTCTCTGTTTGTTGTGAAAGAATATCAAGTGCCTGAACAAGAGGCAGCCCTGCATCTATCATCGTGGCGAACTGCCGGGTAAAAACTACAAGATCTTTTGCGCTGACACTGCCTGAAAATAAAGATCCTCCGAAGAGCTGGGTCTGCTTAGGGGTGATCTTGGTAGGAGTTATTCTCTGTTTTCTAAGGATGGCCGCAACGGCTTCCTTATTGTCGGCGGTTATCTCTCCGGCTTGTTTTGTTCCTCTTAATGTTTTGCCCGACCACTTATAGACCGTTGCCATTAATAAAAGCCTCCAGGATTAGTCTCTTAGCTCAAGTTGAACGTTTTTTTGTCTGATCTGTACCAACCTCATTACGTATAAATCCTAATGAATCAATAAATAAAAATCCTCTTAATAGCAGGTTTTGCAGAGATGTCTGCGCTTTTTTAAAAAACTTTTTGCATCAAGAAATAGCATACATCTCCGCGGCAAAACGTTCAATCCAGGTTTTAGAAAAAATATTGTAGTATCAGTGGACATAAAATGATAGTTATGGCTATATTCGAATATTATTAAATTCCGGTTCTACCTACCTAACTGGGAACCTGCTTTCCGCGTTGCCCCGGATGTTGGTTCGGAACGGCTGATCATAGCTGCAAGTTCATCCGGAGCAGAGGAGCGTCCCATAGCGTTTTCGTGTGAAATTACACCTTTTGTGTAGAGATCGAACAGTGCCTGGTTCATAGTCTGCATTCCGGATCGTCCTTGGCCGGCCTGCATCATTCCATAGATCTGGTGGATTTTATCTTCCCTGATCAAGTTCCTTATTGCGGCATTCGGTATTAGAACCTCCTGGCAGAGAACACGTCCCTGTCCGTTTCTTCTGGGAATTAACTGTTGAGACATAACAGCCTCCAAAACAAAAGAAAGCTGAACCCGTACCTGTTCTTGTTGAAATGGTGGAAATACGTCTATTACTCTGTTTATTGCCTGAATCGCAGAGTTGGTATGAAGTGTCGCAAAGGTCAAGTGCCCTGTCTCAGCTATGGTTAAGGCTGCCTCAATTGTTTCCAGATCACGCATTTCTCCTACCAGCACTACGTCGGGGTCTTGCCTGAGTATATACCTCAAGGCGCTCTTGAACGAGCTTGTATCTGCATTCACCTCCCGCTGGTTTATCAGGCACTGTTTGTGCGGATGCAGAAATTCGATCGGATCTTCAACCGTAATAATATGCTCTTGGCGGTCTTTGTTGATTTCGTCAATCATCGCGGCCAGGGTGGTGGATTTTCCACTGCCCGTTGCGCCTGTCACCAGGACAAGTCCCTTGGGTTTCTTGATGAGGTCTTTGGCGACGTCTACAAGGCCCAGTTCTGCAAAGGATTTTATTTCGAAGGGAATTGTTCTGAAAGCTCCGGCAACAGCGCCTCTCTGCATAAATATGTTCGCCCTGAACCTGCTGAGACCCTTAACACCGAAAGAAAGATCCAGCTCGCTGGACTCCTCGAACTTATGTTTCTGCACATCGGTCAAAATACTGTAACACAAGGCCTTGGTTTCATTCGGGGTAAGTGGTGGGTAGTCAAGAGGCATAAGCCATCCATCGACTCTAAGCCTGGGTGCACTTCCGGTTGTGATGTGAAGATCGGACGCCCCCCTTTCAATCATGGTTTTCAACATATCGTATAAAGTTGCCATATTTTTAGTCTCCGAACGTAACCCTCATTACCTCTTCAATCGAAGTTACACCCTCCTTGACTTTATTGAGTCCGGCACGTCGTAATGTGGTCATTCCGAGTCGTATAGCCGTTTTTTTAAGTTCTCCTGCAGAGGCTCCTTCAAGCACCAGGTCTTTCATCTCCTCTTTAAGGGGCATAACCTCGTAAAGAGCTATCCGGCCCTTGTAGCCTGTATCGCTGCAATTGGAACACCCTTTCCCCTTCATTACCTTGACAGAAGCAGCTTCCTCCTTGGTGAATCCGATCTTTAAAAGCGCCTGTTCAGGTACTTGTTCCTGCTCGATACATTGTGTGCAAATCTTTCGCGCAAGCCTCTGGGCCAGGATTAAAATTACAGAGGAAGCCACAAGAAAAGGCTCGATTCCCATGTTTAAAAGCCGGCTTACAGTGCTTGGCGCATCGTTTGTGTGAAGCGTGGAAAGTACCAGGTGACCTGTAAGAGCCGCTTTTACAGCTATTTCGGCTGTTTCGAAGTCCCGGATTTCTCCGACCATAATAATATCCGGGTCCTGTCGAAGAAAAGATCTTAGAGCAGCGGCAAAGGTCAGGCCGATTTCTTCGTGCATATGCACCTGGTTGATTCCATCGAGATTATACTCCACAGGGTCTTCGGCTGTCATTATATTTACGTCCACTTTGTTAACCGTACTTAAAGCCGAATAAAGCGAAGTGGTTTTTCCGCTTCCTGTAGGGCCGGTAACCAGCACCATGCCGAACGGTGACTCAATGGCTTCACGGAAGTCGTTAAGTGCCTTTTCTTCAAATCCAAGCTTGGTAAGATCAAGTTGGAGATTACTCTTATCCAGGATACGCATAACGATTTTCTCACCAAAGAGTGTCGGCAGTGTCGATACACGCAGATCAATGGCCTTGTTGCCTATCTTTAGCTTTATGCGTCCGTCCTGGGGTAGTCTGCGCTCGGCGATATCCAGTTCAGCCATGATTTTAAGGCGTGATGAAAGAGCAGCTTTGAGTTTGATAGGAGGCTGCATAAAATCGTACATTACGCCGTCAACCCGGTACCTGACTCGATATTTTTTTTCATAGGGTTCCACGTGAATATCGCTGGCACCCCGGTTTATAGCCTCGGCCAATATGAGGTTCACAAGTTTTACAACAGGAGCGTCTTCAACTTGCTGCTTGAGCTCACTGAAGTCTACTTCGTCATTTTCCTCCTGGATATAATCCATTATTTCGGTATCAGTACCCTGGAGGCTGTCGATAACGCTCTGAAGCGCATCAGAGCGGTCATAATGCGTGGCTATTGCTTCCATGATAGCCGACTCAGACGCAACGACAGGTTCCACATTGTAGCCGGTCATGAACTTTATGTCATCTATGGCAAATACATTGGAAGGATCCACCATGGCGATTGTCAGGTTGGCACCCACCCTGGCAACCGGCATAATCTGGTACTTCTGAGCGACTTCCGGAGGAATGAGCCGGACAACACCTTCATCTATCTGGTAGTCATTAAGGTTGATGGCAGGAATGCCGTACTGTTTGCTAAGAAATGAAACAAGACGTTCCTCTGTGATATATTCCAGCTTTACCAGGCTGGAACCAAGGCGTCCCCCCTCCTTCTTCTGGAGTTCCAGTGCCTTCATTAACTGGTCTTCCATGACGAGGTTGGCGTTAACCAACATTTGACCCAATCGGCTAGCCATTAAAAAATAGTGTTACTTAACTGTGTCGGAAAAGTCAAGGCTCTAACCTATAGATATTTAAGCGATTTTGCCGTAAATAACATATAGGGTGCAGCTTCTGCTGGCAGCCCTTGATCTGTTACTATATATTATATCGGCAGCAGTTCTATCAATATGAAATAATTAAACCGCTGAATTTGAGTTTTAGAAATATTTTCTCCGCACTTCTGGAGCCGGATTTGGTTGTATGGGTGAACACCGGGTTCACAGAAGCCTTATATTATCCTTAAATAATTATGGTGACGGATATTCATACGCATGGACTTGAAGATGTCTCGACAAGTCAAGCTTCGTCTTCGGCCTTCCGGCGGCTCTCGATTCTTCACAAGCAGAATGGAACCCACAGGATACTTCCGACATTATTCCCTGATGACGTAACGAATATGAGACACGTGATGGCGGCGGCAGCAGAGGCGATGGACAGCCCTGACGAGCATGGTGCGGAGATTGTCGGCCTGCACCTGGAAGGGCCTTTTCTTAATCCAGACTACGCTGGTGCGCTCGACCGCCAACACTTTATCTCCCCTACTATAGATAACCTCAACAGGCTTCTTGAAGACTTCGAAGGTTTGGTTAAGATAATAACCCTGGCACCTGAACTGCCGGGGGCGTTGGATCTGATTTCCAGGTGCGTGGAGCTGGGCATAAAAGTCAGTATGGGACATTCCGGCGCGACCTACCAAGAGTCTCTAGAGGGCAAGCAGGCCGGGGCAACCGGAATAACCCACATTTTTAATGCCATGAGGGGAATTCATCACAGAGAGCCGGGCCTGGCTGGATTCGCTCTTACCGACCCCGACGTCTATATAGAAGTTATAGCCGACGGTTACCATATTTCCGATTGGGCGCTTGAGTTGATCTTCCGGTTGAAACCAGGTGACCGGATTATTCCGGTATCCGATTCCGTGGCCTTAGAGGATCCAATATCTAAAGGTCCGGCACGTTCTGCTGAAGGATACCTGCTTGGTGGCGCTACCGCGCTTTCAGGCTGCAAAAAGACTCTCGAAAGAATAGGAGTTGATAATCAGCACATAATTTCCGGTTTATTTACAGATAACCCAAACAGGTACCTCGGAATTTAGAAGGATCAGCCTTTCTCCCCTTTCCTTTCTTTCACCCTTCCCATCCCATGTTATACTTACACGTTATGGGCATAAAAATAGTTTGTACGAACAAAAAGGCTTACCACGATTACTTCATCGAGGAGACTATTGAGGCGGGTATCAGCCTTTTCGGGGCCGAGGTCAAATCGCTCAGGCAGGGCCGCGGCACCCTGAAAGACTGCTATGCTCTTATTAAGGATGGAGAGGCGTTTCTTCTTGGCTTTCACATAAGTCCTTACAGCCATAGCAGGTCTGAGAATTACGATCCTACCAGAACCAGGAAGCTGCTTCTTCACAAAAAGGAAATTTCCCGGCTTTATGGTAAAATTAAGGAGAAGAGTTTTGCGCTTCTGGCCCTCAAGGTCTATTTCAAAGGAGGCCGTGCAAAGGTGGAGCTGGGCCTGGCACGTGGAAAAAAACAGTACGATAAGCGTGAAACTCTGAAAAAGCGCTCCGATGATAGGGAAATGGAGCGTGCAATGAAAAACCGCAGATAGTTTTTAGTCTTTTAGTTTGGGGGCGACTTGGCTTCGACGGGGGCTGTCGAAGCTCGGGAAGCATGCCGAGGTCCGTTACCTCGTAAAACAGGCGGAACAAACACAAACGCCAACAACGAACTGGCGCTGGCAGCTTAAAGCTGTCATGTCCCTCCGGGAGAGCCTGGATCCTGGAAGGGGCACCGACTACAGGCTGGTCCTTGAAGGAGCTGTTTCCGGCCTTCGGGATGAGACTTAAGGAAACTGGGAGACCCGGAAGCCCGCCTGCTGGCGTCCGAAAATCCGAGACACCAAAAAGCCGGCTAAGCATGTAGATGCCTGAGTGAAGCGCTTTCGGACGGGGGTTCGATTCCCCCCGCCTCCACCAGCCTTCGCTTCGAAACTAGTTGAGAAGGGAAGGCTGCCGCGCCGAAGCAGTGAAGCGAAGGCGGGCATATGTTTTTTCTGTTTCGAAGCTACGGCTCGGCACGCCCTGTGAAAGATTAAGACGGTATGCCTTGTAAGAATGGGCCTTGGTGAAATTTTACTATGTTTACATTTTACAGTCCGAATCTGATCCGAGACATTATTATACGGGTTTCACTGAAAACCTTGATTCACGCCTGAAATCGCACAACTCCGGCCAAGTTCCACATAGTTCAAAGCACAAGCCATGGTGCATAAAAACAGCCATTGCGTTTACTGATCGAACAAAGGCGTTGGAATTTGAGAGATACTTAAAGAGTCCATCCGGCCGCGCCTTTGCAAAAAAACGACTTTGATCTTCAGAATTCGCCATCACCCGGTGCGCGACGCCGACGTCCGCCTGATGGCCAACCTGATCTTCTGGCCGATCGCTGACGATATTCAATCCGCCACATGCAGAGTCTCTACGACGGTGCGTGTGGTACCGGCGGGATGCTTACCGTGGGCCGACCGAGGAAACGCTCCGCGATCTTGCCTTTCTGGACGCCGTTCTGGCCGAAGAAACCGGCTGTCCGGAGCTGCCTGTTCCTGCCATGAGCATGGTCGTGTTCAGGCACGAGGATCTTATGGAGTTTTCGAGGGAGCCTCTCTGGTTCACCTGCCTGCCGAAGCCTCGGCGCAAGGCAGGTCGCTCAGGCAAAAAAGGGGAAAGCACCATGACAGAATCGGCAATGAACCCAAGAGAACAGTCAATGAACCCCAATGACAATTCGGCAGGACATCCGAATTGGACGTGCCGAAGGCACGCCCGAAGGGTGCGAGCCATGGACGGCGAGTGTCAAAGTGCCACAGCGGGCGACTGTGCCCCAGTGTACGGGGTACGGGGAGCTTCTCACCTTCGACGACCCATCAACCCGCCTGCCCGCCACTTGTCAGGCCATAATTCGAAGAATGACGGCGGATAGAGCGCCTCGAGGGCTTCCATCCCGGCGGCTCCAGCATGTACCGACGTGTACTGGTGCCAAGTGCTATAGATTCAGCTACTTATCCTGTCTGGGTTTACACAATGAGAAAGATTCTTATGAATTGGGGGCGCATCAAGAACTGGCCTGGCATGCAAAAATGAAATCGGTAGATGACATACTTATTTTTATCTTGACACCAAAGACCTCTTTATGTATATTATTTAAACAGTAGACTTGATACCGACACCATAAGGTTGCTTAAATGACAGAAGTTGCTTTAAAGACAGTTGCCAGTATCCAAGTGGGATACCAGGCTAAGACCAGGATCAAGGAGAGGGCGCGAGGCACGCACCGCCTGATCCAAAGCAAAGATTTCGATTCTTTCCATCGCTTACGATCCGAGAACCTGACTACCTTTTTTCCTGAGCGAAAACCTGAAACTTACTCTGTGCGTAGAGGAGATGTACTTTTTCAGGCTCGTGGCGTGGTGCATTTTGCCTACTGCATTGAAGACGACCTGAAGGATACCCTTGCCGCAGGTTCTTTCTACATTCTTCGCACGAAAAACGAGAACCTGCTCCCGCAATATCTAGCGTGGTGGCTGAATCAGTCGAAAGCGCAAGCCTACTTTCAGTCACAGGCACGTGGGGCTGGGATGTCTTTTATTTCTAAGAGCACACTTTCCCGCCTACAAGTCCAGATCCCGCCACTTTCTGTTCAGAAAAAAGTTGTAAAGATGCTAACGCTCGCCAAGCACGAGCAATTCCTTCTGGACAGGCTTTCTTCGCTGCGATCGCGTCTTGTCAAAGCAGTTTGTATAAAAGCAATCCAAGAACAGGAGAAATAAACAATGAGTCCTCATGTTTCCAAGAAAGAAATCAATGATGTTGTCTGGCGGGCATGCGATACATTCAGGGGCGCTGTCGATCCGTCGGAATACAAGAATTACATCCTTACCATGCTCTTCATTAAGTATATGAGTGATCTTTGGAAGGACAAAAGGTCCGAATACGAGAAAAAATATAATGGTGATATGGCCCGAGTGGAAAGAGCATTGGCCCGGGAACGTTTTGTGGTGCCTCCGGAATCGGACTTTGATTTCCTCTACAGTAAGCGTGACGAGCCCAATATCGGCGAGATTATCAATATCGCCCTTCAGAAAATAGAGGATGCCAATAAGTCAAAACTTGAAAATGTGTTTCGCAATATTGACTTCAACAGCGAACCTGCCCTGGGACAGACCAAGGAACGCAACCGCCGCCTGAAAAATCTTCTTGAGGATTTTGCCGACGATCGTCTTGATCTCCGTCCTTCACGCATAGGCAATCGTGATGTGATCGGAGATGTTTATGAATATCTGATCGCCCGTTTTGCAGCTGGAGCGGGCAAGAAGGCTGGTGAGTTCTACACCCCGCCCGAAGTTTCTACTCTTCTCGCCAAGTTGCTCGCTCCAAAAGACGGGGACCGCATCTGTGATCCCGCCTGCGGATCAGGGTCACTCCTCATCAAGGTAGGCCAGGAAGTTGGCAGCAAGAACTTCGCCCTTTTCGGGCAGGAGTCCAACGGTTCTACCTGGTCTCTTTGTCGGATGAACATGTTCCTACACGGGATGGATTCCGCCCGCATTGAATGGTGCGACACCATCAACAACCCCAAGTTAATCGAGAACGACGAACTGATGCGGTTCAATATCGTGGTTGCCAATCCTCCGTTCTCCCTGGATAAGTGGGGTCATGAAAACGCAAGTCACGACCGGTTCAATCGCTTCTGGCGAGGGGTTCCCCCAAAGAGCCGGGGTGATTACGCCTTTATCAGTCACATGGTCGAAATAGCGCTTGAGGGTGAAGGCAAAGTGGGAGTCATTGTTCCTCATGGGGTTCTGTTCCGTAGCGGGGCGGAAGGCGTCATCCGAAAAGCTTTCATCGAGGAGAATATCCTTGAGGCGGTTATCGGGCTTCCAGCTCAACTTTTCTACGGCACAGGTATACCGGCGGCAATTCTCGTTTTCAACAAGGGTCGGAAATCCTGGGAGGAGGCAAAGAGTGAGCGGGACAAGCATGTCCTCTTTATTGACGCAAGCCGGGAGTTCGAGGACGGCAAGAAACAGAACCGCCTGCGGGATGAGGATATCGAAAGGATCGTCACCACCTTCCGCGATTTTACGGAAGTCGAAAAATACTCGCATCTGGCTACGCTGGAAGAGACTCAGGAAGCCGAATTCAATCTGAATATCCCCCGCTATGTTGATACCTTTGAGGAAGAAGAGGACATCGATATTCCTGCCGTTCAAAAGGAGATTCAGGCAATAGAGGCGGAACTGGCAAAGACACAGAAAGAGCTGAACAGGTATCTGGAGGAGCTGGGGTTATGAACAAGAGAAATCTTCCGGTTCCACATTCGGAACTTCTCATTTATCAGACGGGTACAGGGCAGCCCCGCATTGAGGTCAGGCTTCAAGATGAGACAGTCTGGCTGTCGCTCAACCAGATGGCAGAGCTGTTTCAGCGTGACAAGTCCGTGATTTCACGTCACATCAGCAACATTTTCAAGGAAGGCGAGTTGTCCCGAGACTCAGTTGTTGCAAAATTTGCAACAACTGCCGCCGATGGCAAGCGTTATCAGGTCGATTTCTACAATCTCGATATGATCATTTCCGTGGGATATCGTGTAAAAAGCCTGATTGCCACCCGGTTCCGCATCTGGGCGACCGAGCGGCTGAAAGAATACATCGTCAAGGGCTTCACCATGGATGACGAGCGGCTGAAAAATCCGCCGGTGGCCGGTTCTGCCGTGCCGGATTATTTCGACGAGATGCTGGAGCGCATCCGCGACATCCGGGCCAGTGAGCGTAGGATGTATCTGCGGGTCAGGGAGATTTTAGCCATGTCCGCCGATTATGAATCATCGCTTCCGGAAACCACACAATTTTTCAGTATCATCCAGAACAAGCTGCATTACGCAGCCACCGGCATGACCGCGGCGGAGCTGATCAAGAGCCGGGCCGACCATCTTTTGCCCAATATGGGATTGACATCATGGAAAGGTGATGAAGTACGCAAAACCGATGTGGCTATTGCCAAGAACTATCTGAAAGAAAATGAGATTGACGAACTGAACCGAATCGTCACCATGTGGCTGGACTTTGCCGAGGACCAGGCGAGACGCCGGAAACAAATATTCATGAAAGACTGGGAGCGGAAGCTAGATGAGTTCTTGCGGTTCAACGACCGCAGAGTTCTCCCCGATGCCGGCAAGGTGAGCAAACAATCTGCCGAGGATCACGCCAAGGCTGAATATGAAAAATTCGCCGCCCGCCGCCGGGAATACAAGGAAGTTCTGGGAGAAGAGGACTACCTAAGACAGCTTGAGGAAGCGGCGAAGATGCTGCCGGAGAAGGGCAAGGGGCGGAAGAAGTGAATAGTGAAAAGTTAAAAGTGAAAAAGAAAGCCCGTAATGAAGGACGGCCGGAGAAAGGGAAAGAGAAGAGGAAATAATGATGGCAAAAAGTAGAAGTTTTTAGATTTTTTTATTGAAAGACGGCTTTAACGCTCAGAATTCTCTAAAAGAAGATCATACGCTTAAGGAATGCAGAAAGGCGTCAAATTTGCCAAATGGCTCAGTGTTATATTTATCAGACAAACGCCCTGCCGACCCATGGTGGAAAACCTATTGGGGTATTTCCCAAGATTTGAGACAGACCCTCAAAGGCGCAATTGTTTTTATTCCAGTAAGTAACCGCTGTTTTGCCATTACATTCGGCCACACCTATCACAACCTGAAAGAGAACAGCTATGAATATGATTTTGGGTTGAGAGCAACGCTAAACGCATTAGACCCCAAAAAGATAAAATCAACCGACGTACTACAGCCGGAAAAAGCCAGAAGAGAAAGAATCCAGAGCCCAGCTAATTCTGACCTTACCTTTTTCGATATAAATCACGATGAATCCATCATTAAAAGGCTGACCGGAGCGGTGGCGGATGAATACAAAGATATTCTTACGAATATTACAGGGGCCTGCAGCCTCAGGATTTCATCCAAGGTTAGCCCCGAAAAGATTCCTGATCTTTGCAAAAGATTATTAGAGACTTATCAAAAGGATGATTACAAGAACAACTTTCCCGATATTCAAAATATAAGTCCCGTAAAAGATCCGGCTATAGTTGAAAAACTGAATAACCAGCTGCTTGCAGCATTCAATGATGACGCTGTCGAACTGGTGCTAAGCGTGCCGGATATTATCGATCACGCAACTTCCTTTAGAGTCAAGTATAGCGGCGCCGGAAGAACTGATAAGTCTTACGACGACGTATACATCTTGCATTATAGGGAATATCTGAATGATAGGCAGCAAACAAATGATGTAACGATAAACACCTTTAAGCGCCACAAATTGAACATACAGGACGAGAACGGGCAAACCATAAAAAGCTACTCTGTTTTCAAATGTTTCCTCTTTGATTGTGATTTAAATTCATCACATTATCATCTATGTGAGGGGGAGTGGTATCATATTGATGCTGACTACCTTGATAAAATAAAAAACTCAATTGATACCCAATTTGTCGAATACGATATTTTAGATGAGTGCTATGATAAATTGGAGAAAGACTTCAACAACACTATTGAGAAGAACCATGATGGCGTTGCTTGTTTGGATACAAAAAACATTGCGCCCGACGGCCAGACACAGGTGGAGCCTTGTGATTTGCTGAGGGAAAAAGATGACCATATTCACCTTATACACATTAAAATATCGACCCGCTCCGCCGCTCTCAGCCACTTGTTTAATCAGGGGCTGAATTCCGTAGAACTGTTAAGGCTCCATCAAGAATCCAGAAAAAAGTTAAATAAGCTGACGGACAATCAATATTCAAATCTGGTAAATAAAGGCGCTTTTGTAGTTGTTTACGGTGTTGTCACGGCGAAAGATGCATATGGGAAATCCGACAACCTTCCCCTTTTTTCTCGTATCAGTCTTAAAAGAACTTTAGAAAGACTGAAACTAATGGGCATCCAGGCTCATGTTGTATTTATCAAAGATAATGTTGATAGAAAAAAACAACAAACAAGACTATAAGGTTTAATAATAATGAGAGCAAAAAAGAAAGCCCGTAATGAAGGACGGCCGGGTTATAAAAAGACCAAAGTCGGGTGGATACCGGAAGAGTGGGAGTGTGTCCGCATTCGGGATGTTGCAAAGGTTATTACAGGATCAACCCCAAGTACCAAAAAACCAGAATATTATGGCTCTAAGTTTCTATTTGTTGGTCCAGCTGACCTAGATAACGGTAAATATGTTGTCGATTCGGCAAAAAAACTATCAATGACTGGTTTTAATATATGCAGGAAGATACCCGCCGGAAGTACACTTTTTACATGCATTGGTTCAACGATTGGAAAGGTGGCTATAGCTGGCGAAGACTTAGCTACAAATCAACAAATTAATGCAGTTATATCAAATAATAAGGATACAAAAGAATTCCTTTATTATGCTCTATTGAAATTATCTCCTAGAATAAAATCACTGGCATCAGAACAAGCGGTGCCGATAGTTAATAAATCTGAATTTTCAGCCTACAGAATCCCCCTCCCCCCTCTTTCCGAACAGAAAAAAATAGCTGAAATCCTCTCTGCCTGGGACCGGGCCATTGAGCAGGTGGGCAAGCTCATCGATGCCAAAGAGCGGCTCAAAAAAGGACTGATGCAGCAGCTTCTCACCGGCCGGATGAGATTTCCGCAGTTTAGGTCGGCAAATGAAAGGGTCAAAACACATTTTTACGATTTGCCATTAGATTGGAAGCATCCCAGAATCTCAGAAATTGCTCGTGAAGTTTCCGAAAAGAACGTGGAGCAGATTGATTATCCAGTTCTTTCCTGTTGCAAGTATGACGGTTTTGTAAATTCATTAGAATACTTTGGAAAGAAAGTCTACAGCGATGACACATCAAATTATAAGATCATAAAACGAGGACAATTTGGTTTTCCTTCCAATCACATCGAAGAAGGCTCAATTGGCCTTTTAAATCATGTAGATGCAGGAATCGTAAGCCCGATTTATACAATATTTGAAATGAATCCAGAAAAGGTTTTTGCACCTTATCTATACGCTTTATTCAAAACCGATACATATCAGCATGTATTTCGTGTCAACACTAACTCTTCTGTAGACCGACGCGGCAGTTTGCGATGGCAAGAATTCTCGAAAATTCGAGTACCATTGCCTTCTTTAGCCGAACAAACCCGCATCGCCTCTGTCCTTTCCTCCTGCGACCGGGAGATTGAGCTGCTGAAAAAGAAACTGGAGAAATTGAAGGAACAGAAAAAGGGGCTGATGCAAAAGCTGTTAACGGGAGAGATAAGAGTAAAGGAGGTAGGCAGTGAATAAATCAAATATAAAAGTTAGCCCATCAACTCAGCGTTATCGGGCTCACCCAGTTCATTCTGCATTAGAAAAGTGGCTGCAAAAACTTTCACATGAAAGGCCGGAAAACTTCAGAGAGTTAGATGATAATATTCGCGATGCATATGTTCGATTGCGATGGAATCTGCGATATCTTCGAGCCCGGTTAGATAAATTGAATCCAATGTTGGTTCAAACTAAGGTCTTGAATGACCTCAATCAAGACTTGTCCAATTTGCAGACAAATTGGCAAAATTTCCTAAGTAATCCCAAAGGGCAATGGAAGCAATTGAATAATTATACCGATAACTTGATTACTCACATTCAAGCTCTTCCGGTTTATGGCAATAAAGAAGCATGGGTAGAATATTTTGATGATCTCCAGTCTGACATGAATAGTGCAATCAAAGAAGCACATGAAATCATCCAGAATATACATAAAAGTGAGAATACTGTCCAAGAGAAGTTCCAGAAAGCTAGCCAAAAACTTGAGGAACTCGAATCGGAAATTCAAGCGCAAAAAACACGTTTGGACCAAATGTTAACTCAACAAAGTACGACCTTTAATACTTCTGAACAGGAGCGAACAGAGAGGTTCAATGAGTCACAAGAACAAAAGAAGAATCAGTTCGAGACACTCGTTAAAACATTTGAGCAGATGAAGAATGATGTAATTAAAAAACACCAGACAGAGTTGAAAAGTATTGAAGAGGAAGGGAAGAAAAAATCCAAAGAAATTGTCAGCCAAATAAACACACAACTTGATAAGGCTGTTGAAATCGTGGGAACCATTGTTAAAACAACGATGAGCGGAAATTACCAGATAGTTGCCAATAGAGAATATAAAAATGCCTGGATTATGCGTGGGGTTGCCATATTGGCTTTCTTAGCTATGGGAGGGATGGTTGGTTATATGGGCAGTTTCCTCAATGCACTTTAACAAGAACGGAATCGATTGGGGTACTTTTGCTTTCAGAATATCCCTTGGATTTGCATTCTTGATTCCTGGAATATATTGTGCAAAGGAATCTTCACGGCATTGGAATGCGGAAAAACATAATAGGAGGTTGGCGTTAGAGTTGGCTGCTCTGGATCCTTTTATTGTAAAGCTTGATGAGGCAAAGCAAAAAGAAATAATCGAGAAAAAAGCAGATGAATACTTTGGAAAAAAATCTCCTCAAGAATCTGAAGAAGACGTACCTGGACTTAAAGACGTTTATCTTAGGGCAGATCAATTGATTAAGGTAGCCGAAAGAATCGCTAAAATTATTCGTTCAAAATGATTAATGGGGCTGAACATTAATGAGTAAAAAGGCCGCTGATTTGCTACGCTGGTTCAGCAGGCCGAAACCTCGATTGGTTCAAAGCCGTTGGGCAGTGAATTCTACTTTAGAAGAACAGAAGGATCATGTAATGTCAATTAAGAAAATAAGAAAGGTCTGCCCGGACGGCAGACCCATCTCCTTCGGCTCTTACACCCGGAGGGGATGGCCGATGAGTATCTTTACAATATTATTATCGGCCATCGCTTGTCAAGCCTAAACAGTGAACAGTGAACAGTGAAAAACTAAAAGTGAAAAGTGAAGGAAGGAGACAAATTGGGGAAATCGGTTCTGAGAGATAAGAGTTATGATTTTGCGATACGGATTGTGAAGTTGTCGCGGTTCCTGATGGATGAGAAGAGGGAATTTGTGTTGAATAAGCAGGTGCTACGGAGCGGGACTGCGATTGGCGCATTGATACGTGAGGCTGAATTTGCCCAAAGTAAAGCCGATTTTATCAGCAAGATGAGCATTGCGTTAAAAGAGGCAAATGTTAGTTTGACATGAATCTGCCCATCAACATAAATGATCTCCTTACGGCCCGTACTGTTGAATGGGAACGGCTGGAATTCAAGGCAGGGTGGAACCCCGAGAAGGTTTTGCATACCATGTGTGCCTTTGCCAATGATTTTCATAATCTTGGCGGCGGCTACATCATTATCGGGGTAGGTGAGAAAAATGGCAGACCCGTCTTGCCACCTAAGGGGATACCGGCAGGACGAATTGATTCAATTCAGAAACAAGTCGTGGAGCTTGGCTACCGCATGGTGCCTTATTACCACCCAATCATGGCCCCATGTGAAATTAATGGCAGACATATTCTGGTGCTCTGGGCAATGGGTGGACAGACCAGGCCATACAAGGCCCCTGTTACTCTATCAAAGGGTGAAAGAGAATTTGCTTATTATATCCGCAAGGGGTCCGTGACAGTTCGAGCCGGTTACCAGGATGAAGTGGAACTGATGAGCCTGGCGGCAACTGTGCCATTTGACGATCGTATGAACCAGTCAGCTACCCTGGATGATCTGGACCTGGGGCTTATACGTGCTTACCTGAAGCAGGTAAAAAGCGACCTCTTTGAAGAATCGGCAAAGATGGATTTTGTCCGTCTTTGCCGTCGGATGAATATAGTGGACGGTCCTGATGAATCGGTTTGCCCGCGAAATGTCGGCTTGATGTTCTTTAACGACGATCCTTCCAGATTTTTCCCTCAAATGCAAATTGATGTGGTGCATTTTCCTGAAGGCCCCGGGGCGGACTATTTTACTGAAAAAATATTTACGGGGCCTCTGCACGTCATGTTGCAGGATGCGCTTGCTCATATCCGCTCAACGGTGATCGAGGAAAGGGTAGTGAAGCATCCTGACCGTGCCCAAGCCGAACGCTTTTTTAACTATCCTTTTGCCGCCATTGAAGAGGCTCTCTGTAATGCCGTATATCACCGCTCCTATGAGATAAGGGAGCCGATTGAGGTGCGCATTTTACCGGATCGTATAACCATATCCAGCTTCCCGGGGCCGGACCGCTCCATCAGCAGGAAGGACATGCGTGAATATCGTTTCCTGTCACGCAGGTACCGCAACCGGCGTGTTGGGGAGTTCCTCAAAGAACTTGAAATGACAGAGGGGCGTGGAACCGGTATCCCGAAGATGTTAAGGGCTATTGAGTCGAACAGATCACCCATGCCTTCATTCCATACGGATGACGATCGCAGTTATTTTTTGGTTGAGTTGCCCGTTCACCCGGCTTTTGCGGAAGCTATGGCGCATGAACAAGTCACCCCACAAGTCACCCCACAAGTCACCCCACAAGTTCTTGAGTTACTGAATGTGTTACAGGGTGAAATGACACGATCGCAGCTTCAGGAACGTCTTGGTCTCAGGGACCGCTTTCACTTTCGGGATGCCTACCTTTTGCCTGCCCTTGAGTATGGGCTCATTGAGATGACCATTCCTGACAAGACAAGGAGCAGCAAGCAAAAATATCGGTTGACGGCAAAGGGGACAGCGTATGCTGAGGCAAGAGAATAAATGATGATTACACCTTCCATAAACGAAGATGCCATCTCCAAGCTTCCTGCGCTGCACCTGCTTCAGAATCTTGGATGGCAATACCTCTCGCCGGATGAGGCGCTTGACCTCCGGGGCGGCAAACTGGGGGGCGTGCTCTTGGAGGGTGTTCTCGTCCCCTGGTTGAGGAAACACAACCGGGTCAGATTCAAGGGAAAGGAGCTACCGTTTACCGAGGGCAATATCTTAAGCGCGCTGCAGGCACTTAAAGAAATCCCCTTTGACGGGCTGGTGCGTACAAACGAGAAAATTTACGATCTTCTGTGCCTGGGAAAAAGCCTGCAGCAGTCAGTGGACGGCGATATCAAGAGTTTTACCCTGCACTATATCGACTGGGAACATCCAGAGAACAACGTCTTGCATGTCACAGAAGAGTTTGCCGTCGAGCGGACCGGCAGTCACCAGACCCGCAGGCCGGATATCGTACTCTTTGTAAATGGTATCCCCTTTGGCGTGATCGAATGTAAGTCGCCGCACATCAAGGACCCAATACGTGAGGCCATATCCCAGCAGATACGCAACCAGAAGGATGACGAAATCCCCCACCTGTTTTTGTATTCGCAGCTACTTCTGGCGTTGTCCAAAAATGAGGCCAAATACGCAACCACGGGAACACCGGCGAAGTTCTGGTCTGTCTGGCGGGAAGAAGGCACCCGTTTTGAGCAGGAATTGCAACGCCTTGTGTGTATTCCCCTGACGGAAGCACAGGTGGACAAGTTATTCACTGAAAATGAGTGGCTGGTACGGGAGAAACCGACTGAATACGGGACGCTCAAACGACAGGTAACCGAGCAGGACCGTGCCCTTTATGCGCTATGTCGCCCTGAAAGACTCCTTGAATTGACCTACCGCTTCATTCTGTTTGATGCCGGTGTCAAGAAGATCGCACGATATCAGCAGTATTTTTGCGTAAAAAAAATCATGGACCGTATCAGAACTCGCGAGCGTGACGGCAGGCGGCGCGGCGGCGTGGTCTGGCACACCCAGGGCAGCGGCAAGTCGCTGACCATGGTGCTGCTTGCCAAGTCCATCGCCCTGTGTCCTGAGATACCCGATTACAAGATCGTTCTGGTTACCGACCGGGTTGACCTTGACGACCAGATCTACAGGACCTTCCATCATTGCGGCAAAGAGGTGGAGCAGGCCAGAACCGGCAAGCACCTGTCGGATATGCTGAAAGACAACAAACAACGCATTGTTACCACGATTATTGACAAGTTTGAGGCGGCTGTCGGTCGTCACGCCGTACGCAATGATGATCCCAACATCTTTGTCCTGGTAGATGAGGGGCATCGAGGACAGTACGGTCCGCGTCACGCCAAAATGCGCCGGGTGCTGCCAAATGCCTGTTACATCGGATTCACAGGCACACCGGTCATGAAAAAGGATAAAAACACAGTCGAGAAGTTCGGCGGCCTGATTGATACCTATACCATTGACCGGGCGGTGGCAGACAAGGCGGTTGTGCCTCTTTTATATGAGGGAAGGCATGTTGAACAGTATGTTGATTCAAAGGGGATAGATGCCTGGTTTGATAAGATCACGGCAAATCTAAGTCAAGAGCAGGCCGCAGACCTGAAAAAGAAATTCTCCACCACTGATCAGTTGAACAAGGCCGCACAGAAGGTTATGGCCATTGCCTGGGAGATCAGTGAACATTTTCGCGACAACTGGCAGGGGACAGGTTTTAAAGGGCAGTTGGTGGCACAGGACAAGGCCACTGCATTGCTCTATAAAAAGTATCTGGATGAATTCGGCATGGTCTCAAGCGAAGTGCTGATCTCTGGTCCCGATGAACGGGAAGGTGAAGAGGATCTGTATGAAGAGAACAAGCTGGCCGTGCAGCGGTTTTGGAAAGCGACTATGCAGAAGTACGGCAGCGAACGGGAATACAACAAGCAGGTCATCAATGCGTTTAAGCATGCGGAACATCCTGAAATTATCATTGTAGTGGATAAGCTGCTCGTCGGATTTGACGCACCGCGCAATACCATTCTTTACCTGACCCGCAAACTTAAAGATCATACCTTGCTGCAGGCCATAGCAAGGGTCAACCGGCTGTGCGATGGTAAAGAATTTGGGTATATTCTGGATTATCGTGGGGTTTTAGAGAATCTCGACCACGCGCTCGACCTTTACAGCTCTCTACCTGAGTTTGATGCCGGAGACATTAAGGACATTCTTACTGATGTGAGCGTTGAGACGCAGGCGCTGCCTCAGAAGCACTCGCTTCTGTGGGATACATTTAAAGAAGTTAAGAACAGGCAGGATGAGGAAGAGTACGAACTGCTGCTCGCAGATGAAGAGTTGCGTGCGAAATTTTATGAACGTTTATCAGCTTTTTCCAAAACTCTTGCCATCGCGCTTTCCAGCGTCAAGTTTCTGGAGGAAACCGAGCCGGAAAAGTTGAACTGTTATCGGGCAGATCTGAAATTTTTCTCCAAGCTTCGCACTGCGGTGAGGCGGCGATATGCCGAGGTGGTTGATTTTGGAGAGTATGAGCCCAAGATACAAAAACTTCTCGACACTCATGTCGGAACCGGAGAGGTGGAGAGAATTACCCCGCTGGTTAATATCTTTGACAAAGATGCCTTTGCCAAGGAGGTGGAAAAGCTTCCGAATGCTGCAGCCAAAGCTGATACCATAGCACATCGTACTGCCCGGACAATCCATGACCGCATGCAGGAAGATCCGGCCTTCTATAAACGTTTCTCCGAGCTTCTCATTGCTACTATTGCAGCTTTCAGGGAAGAGCGGATCAAGGCAAACGAGTATCTCAAGAAGGTTACGGAGATTATGAACGCTGTGCTTAACCGTACCGGTGACCACATTCCAGATAAGCTCCAAAGTCATGACGTTGCCAAGGCCTATTTTGGTTCTATCAAGGAAACTTTGGCGCGGTTTGATAAAGGTGATGATGAGTTCGATGACCGTCTTGCAGACGCTGCGCTGGCTATAGATGACGTCATTGAACGAAATCGTATTGTTAATTGGACCAGTGACATAGACACACAAAATCGTATGAGAAACGAGATCGAAGACCTCCTTTTCGACTTCAAGGATCAAACCGGCATTGAAATCACGTTCGAGGACATGGATGCGATTATGGAACAGTGTCTGGATATTGCCAGGGTCAGAAGGCCATGAGGATGCAGATGGATTTGTCATTTGGTGCGCGAGAGTTCGTTGTTGATGTTGTGACGGAGAAACGCAAACGTCTTTCCGTTACGGTGCATCCAGACCTCCGTATCACGGCAAAAGCACCTGCCGGATATGAACTGGAAGTTATTCGGCAGCGATTGGAAAAGCGGGCGTCGTGGATAGCCCGGCAGCTTGATTTTTTTGAGCGATTTCAGCCCCTACCCACGGAGCGCAAATTTGTCTCCGGTGAAACTCACTATTATTTAGGCAGACAATATCGTTTGAGAATACGGCCTGGCGAGAAAGCTCGAGTGCGGCTGATCGGTCGGTTTTTTGAAATGGAACTGCCTGATACAAGCAATAGGGAAAAGGCAAGGGCACTCATGCTCGATTGGTACTCGGCACACGCCAAGGATTTGCTTTCGAGAAGGCTTGCTCAGTACGTGCCGACTTTCGAGAGGATGGGGGCTGTGGTGCCGGAAGTACGCTACCGCCGTATGAAGAAACGATGGGGTAGCTGTTCGGGTAAAAGCGTCATCATGCTGAATACTGAACTCGTCAAGGCTCCGATCCACTGCATCGATTATGTGATTATACATGAACTGTGTCATCTGCTCTATCCACACCATGATAGAAAATTTTACCACCTTCTCGGGCGAATTCTGCCGGACTGGGAAAAACGCAAGGAACGTCTGGAAAAAGTGGTAATCTGAGGAGTAACTATAATGGGCTTCCGCTTTTGGCGAAGACTAAAGATCGCACCGGGCGTCACCCTGAACCTGGGCAAGTCGGGTGGATCGCTCTCATTCGGACCACGAGGTGCGAAGTTCACCGTTGGCTCTCGAGGCAAACGGGCCACGGTGGGTATTCCGGGAACGGGGCTCTTTTACACCACAACCCTTCCAAGCTGGAGGTCAGGTGGCAGGAAAAACATGTCTTCCGTCGCACCGGCGCTTCCTTCAGTCCGCGCGGAAGACCGCCTGACCCTGGGCTTCTTCAAGCGGCTCGTCACACCGGACGACGAGGAAGCCCTAGTGGACGGGTGGGAGTTGGTGCTGGGGAATGAGGACAAAGCGCTTCAGCACCTCAAGCAGGCTGGCTCATCTGGCAGACGGAGCGTACCTCGCTGGCTTCCTGGCGCTCAAGAAGGAGCGGCTGGAAGAAGCTGCGAGCTACCTTTCCACGGCCGCCGAAAAGTACCGCCGCCTGGGCTGTTATTTCTCAAAGTACGGCATCTCCGCCACCATGAGCCTCCCCATCACAGACGAGGTGTCCGCGCACGTGGGTCCGGATCTGCGGGGCGCTTCTTGGCGCTGTGTGCGGTCGGGACGCGATTCCCGAGCAATGGACCGAGTGCTTGCTGAACTGCCGCCCTGTGGCCGGACAGGCGCATGTACGCCATCCACGCCCGGAGTGCTTCTGGCCGGTGGATGTCCTGATACTGGCGGAGCAGCTTTTGAGCTGTACTCAGAACAA
>JALUUO010000062.1 GCA_027021335.1 Nitrospirota bacterium | reverse complement strand
TAAACGCTGTGGACAGGTTCCAAAGTTTATTGCATTTCTGAGACCTACGCCAGCGCTTCCGACGCCGGCATGCAGGGGGCCAGGATAAAACAAAACTATAGCGAAAATTATTGCCTTTTTTAAAAAAAACTCTCTAAATGACCTTTTTTCAAAGAAAAAAAAGGCATAAGGGAACACGTGCGCACTAATAACGGTTTTTCACTGTTTTGCTCCGGATATTTTGTGCAAAAGCAATACAGAATTGCAGATCAAGCATCGTTTTTATGTTTATTATTCTGCTTCTCCTTATTTCCTAACGTTAATTCTTTTACACCCAAGAGAAAAACTCCTACCTTTTCCCCTATAGCAACCGCGGCTTCTTGAACCAGGGATTAGTCATGAGCACTCACTTCGTTCGACTCAGGACTAATCCTTATTTTGTTATGCATTTTTGCTTCTTAGGCTCATGATTGCTAAATACAACCCTGCTGCACCAATTAATAAACTAAACAAATTTACCACATCTTCTGGAACTATAAATGTAGGCCAAACTATTTTTGCTATAGCAACACTGAAAACTATTGAAAAAAGAACACCAAACGCTATAATCACATGCTTTTTTTGGAAATATTCATGATACAACTTTGATAACGCACCTGTGCTCATTAAATCCGTATAATAATGATTACCTTCTTTTAATATCCACTCTTCATCTCTTTTGAACCGCTGTTTCCAGCTTAATTGACATACATGTACTTTTTTATTACCAATAGATGCAGCAGAGATATTAATTGCCACTTCTTTGCTAACACCTGTAACATCTACTACATCCCAACCTTTAACCAATAAGACATGATCACTATTCGCGGCTTCTCCCTCCAGCAAAACCCTTGATGCTTTTGAATAGTTTGGGCGACTAGACAGCTCAACTAATTTGGATTGAATCTCATTGATGAATGATTCGTCAGGCTCCTTTTCTATGAAAGAAAGCATGATTTGTTTGACTGGATATTTATCACATAAAGCGGCCATTACATTTATATACGTTTCGACCTTATCACTTTGAACTAGAAGCTTTGCTTTCATAGCATTACCTCAATACGTTTTTTGCCAAGACCTTTTGCTTTCTTGAGTGCGAGTGTTGCATTGCAACACGTATCGCCAATTCCAGCAGAAAAACTAAACTCCCCAAATGTCAATTTATCAATAGTTATTTCTATTCGATTTTCTGATGTTGCTAGTATGCTATCTCCACCACAAAATACTATAGTAGCGGAATTTTCTTCTAAATATGTTTTTATATTATCAAGGCATTTGTAGACATTAGTCGACAAATATCGAATTGCTTCCAAGTCATTGGATAACGCATGTTTTTCAAGACACGCTCCAATGTCATCGCCATCAATTGCGTAGTAATACAACTTCATTAATTTGATCCATTTTTTTGCATAACGCTGCTAATCAGCCGCGCGGCTTTTTTGCGTCGGCTGAATTAGCCTTGTTATGTTTTTCTATTTTTCGATTTTCATGACCCTTTATTGACTCAATTAATTCCCTTAGTCCGTCTTCATATTTGGGCGCAAATTTAGTGAACTTCTTATCACAAAGAAGGGATGGCAAGCATGCACTATCTACATCCGGTAAAAGGGCAGGTAGAAGGATTGTTTTGCTATGGCTTTTTTCTCTAGTCCGGACTGCATTTATTTCATCTTGAACCCAATTAGACCGCATAGAATCTTGAGATACTAATAAAATTAAGTAATCACATTTTGAAATCCCTTCTTCAACTTTCTGATGAATCGAATCACCAACCAATATTTTCTTTTCGTCCAACCATACATCCATTTGCTCAGATTGGAGGTCTGCGGCAAGACGTCTGGCAATAGAAACATTTTTTGAGGAGTAAGATATAAAAATAAGTGGGACAGAACTGCGAGGAGGAATTAAAAAATCCTGCTCCCCGTTGGATAGGTCTTCTATTGATGGAAGTTCCCAGATCTTTAATCTGCCATACCCTCTGCTTCGCTTTCCACCTATTCCATAGAATTTTAACTTTTCAAGACCACTTTGAATTATTTGCTCAACGTGCTCAATATCCGCTGGAATCTCAACATTAGTAAGGCTCTGATTATTTATAAACTGTCGGATGCCACGTAGTATTGGATTAATATAAACTATTTCAAAACAGAGAACAGACATCCGATTAATATGTTCAACCTCAAAAAGTGCACCGTCCCTTGCGCGTCCTGTAAGACCGTCTATTGATATTGATGTTGAAAGCCCCGTAAAAAAACCGAAGAGAGAAGAAAGACTATATTCATCTATAACAATGGCACGCTCATACGTATCCCTTAAATCAGATGGGCCTATCCATTCTTGGGTAGATATTTTCTCTGTTTTGGGATCAATATCTAATTTTAGATTTTTTCTTAACCACTCTATTTGTAAGTCCTGGATTTGTTCACCAAAAGCCCAATGCTTTTTATTTGATTCCGAAGGCTCAGGCACCAATCCTATTTTCGACAGCCTATACCACGATGAAAGCCAAAAAACTCCGAATTCAGATTTAATAGGAATTAAGACCATACTCGCCGACGAAAAGCGAACAAGGCTTGAAGCTGTCCCTGCATGGAAATTAGCGAAACCGAATACCGAGCAAGACGGACATTTATGTGGTTGTGGACAATGCCACCCTTTTCCGTCACAACCCTCAAATTTGAATAGACCGGCCGATAATGACCTTACGCTGCCCTTCAAAGATGAAGCTGGAATAAACGGAAAGCCGTCAACATCTCTTGCAGTTGCTGAAGGAGTTGATTTGCTCTGACTCCCGATATGGATCGGTTCCAATGCGAGAGCCAAATATCTCTTTGAAATCAGTTCTTTCATGGCTTTTTGGAGTGAGTGCCCAGGCAGCTCGTTAATCGTCGCAATAATGCTATGGAATTCAGGTCACTCAGAGATACTGAATGAACCTTTGAGTCGAGGCTGGGTGAACCAGCCGATTCATGAACCATAAGTTTTAATGCATAGTTGCGTTGATTCATGTTGCCCTCCTGGGCACTCACATAGATTATGGCTGTTAATGCCTGCAAACATAACAAGTAATTATAAAGTTTCTTTAAACTACCGAGTTTTATTCTTTTTGTCAATAATAATTGATGTGTTCGTAAAAACTTCGAAAAGCCTGTCATTTCAAGCTAAGCTGGAAATATTACTTTTATAACACATTGATAACATTAATATTTTTCAATGCTTAAAATGACATTTAGGCACTTTCTGACTTTTACGAATCCATCATAATTGACAAAAAAACTTTGTTTTACTATCATTAGTTAACTGTATAACATTACAAATCTTACATTTATACAATTTATTGATATTCTTACATGATTAATATCCCGCGCGATATTCTGACCCGTTTTCAGGCAATGCTTGTAAAACGTGCAGTCCCCACCGCTCAACACAGTTATTACAAAAAATGGTTACGATTCTACCTGGACTTCTGTTTTAAATATGAAATGAAGGACTCGAACAAGGAAAGTCTGACACAATTCATCGCCGAACTGCGGAAGAAAAATCAGACATCTGATCAGCAGGAACAGGCTGCTCATGCCATATCTCTGTATTACCAGCTTCTCCGGACATCCGGCAAAACGGTGTCGCAGGGCAATACGAAGCCGAACAAAGGAGGGATTCGGTCCGCGGAAACAGCAAAGAAGGTTGTACCTTCACCTTCAGAGGCCTCGCCTCAACAAGGAAAGTCGAGGTCTGATAATTTTTCGGGTACTGCGAGTTTTCACTGGAACAAGGCACTTGCAGATCTGTCGGCAGAAATCAAGACGAGGCATTATTCTCCCAAAACTCTGAAAGCGTATTCTATTTGGGCAAAGAAATTTCAAGGTTTTACCCGGAACAAAGCTCCTGAATTGCTGTCCAGTGCGGATGTAAAGGAATTTCTTACCTACCTCGCGGTCAAACGCAATGTTGCGGCGTCTACTCAGAACCAGGCTTTTAATGCACTGCTTTTCTTCTTCAGGCACGTTCTCAGGAAGGATTTCGGCGATCATACGGATAATGTGAGGGCAAAAAGAAAACTTTATATACCTGTTGTTTTGTCCCGTGAGGAGATTGATGCAGTTATTGCCAAACTTCCTTATCCTTATGATTTGATAGCCAAACTACTTTACGGATGCGGACTTCGTTTGTTTGAATGCATGAACTTGAGAATTAACAGTTTTAATTTCAACACCGGTGTTTTGACAATACATGACGGCAAGGGGAAAAAAGACCGGACAGTTCCGTTGCCGGAAACACTTATGCCGGAACTGAAAGCACACCTGGAACGGGTTAAAAAATTACACCAAAAGGATTTGGATATTGGTTATAACGGCGCCTTCATGTTTAGTTTAATTGAGAATAAATATAAAAACTGCGCTAAGGAATTGGTATGGCAGTGGTTCTTTCCTGCAAAGCAGTTAACCAAGGTTGCGGGTTCCAATGAGATAAGGCGTTCTCACCTTCATCACACCCACGTTCAGAAGGCTATAAAAAAAGCCGTTCGAGAAGCTCAACTTCTAAAAAGAGCAACCGCCCATACTTTCAGGCACAGCTTTGCCAGCCACCTGTTGCAGGCAAATTATGATATCCGAACAATACAGAAACTTTTAGGGCATAGTGATGTGCGGACAACCATGATTTACACCCACACCATAAAGTCACGGACATTCAAAGAGGCAAGGAGTCCGCTAGATTTTTAACTTTTTAACTGTATGTGAAGGCTTTCAATAATAAGTAATTAGAGCTTCTCCATAAACTCAGTCACTCTGCCTGTCATTCCGGCAGTCTTTAAGCCGGAATCCAGTATTTTCAATTATTTTCAATGAGTTCTGGATACCCGACTAAAGGACTTCGGGTATGACAAAAATAAAAAAAGGCAATTTATTTATGGACAGACTCTAATAAAATTATCCCTTGAGGTAAAGAGCCGATGGCACCACCGAGATTCCGGCAGACCTAGCGGCGGAGATGCTACCGAAATAATCTCCATCCACCTGGATGTACTGTTGTTCTTCGGAAGTAATTTCCACCCATCTCACTTTGCGGGATTCGATACTGTCTTGACTTCCGGGCAGAGGAAGCACCAGCCTGAGCGCAAACATAAAAAGGCTCTTATACGACCTGCCGGTAAACACGGAAAGGCAGAGTTTAGGTTCATAAAGGGAAATCTGCGGAGCAAATCGGTGAGGGCCGGCGTAGCAGGATGCATTCGAGAGGATTGCTGTACGGCAATTAATAATATCCCCTTTATCTGTTTTCACCCGCATGGTTTTTTGTATATTCTTTTGCCAGACTTTAAGCCCTGAAACCACATAAGCGCCCTTGCCGACATACCCCTTCAAGCGGCTGTTAAGCCTGTATACAGTTTCTCCATCAAATCCGATTCCAGCCATCAGGGCGAAGTATCTATCATTTATTTTTCCAAGGGATATATTTCTGGCGTTTGAGTTGAATATATTTTCTACTTGAGCTTCAAGCCCCTTTGGTTGCCCCAATTCATAGGCCAGAACATTGGTGGTTCCAAGAGGCAGAAATGCCACTGTGCCCCCGGCCGGCATCAGGCCGTTTATTACCTCGTTGAAAGTCCCGTCACCACCTGCGGCTATAACAAGGTCGGCGTCTTGGTGGGCACGGGCGAAGCGCTCGGCATCTCCACGTCTTTTGGTAATAAAAACGCGAAGATTTCCTGCACGGTTTTCTATAAGGTGGACGGCACTATCGAGCCCTCTGCCCTGGGCGCCGCCTGCCGCGGGATTGCCGATAAGAACAACCTTCACTAGTTCACTAGTTCTGCCAGGATTTCGTTTAAGCTACGAAGCCCACGGCACTTGGCTATAGCCGACACAATGACCGGGCGTTTCTCCAGGTAGTTGATTGTGTCGGTTATATCGTTGTCTCGGGAGTTAAGAAAAAAAACTCTGCCGCCCTGCCCAAGTCCTTTTTTTTTAATCACGGGAATCCGTATGTATCCGAGACGGCTGGAAGCTATGTAACCTGTCGTGTATCCGGGATTGTCTGATATACAGATTTCTCCGATCACCTCGAAGTGATAATTCACCTTGCTCGAAAGTACCAGAGCTTCCCTTACGGTGGATGTGTTAATACCCTGGCGGCCCAGCGCCCTTGAAAGTTTTTTCCCCGCCTCGCTGGATATGCCCATTCTCGATACTCTGACACCTCGCATCAAGTCAGGGTCGAGCCTGACTCCCTCAGTGTCTAAAATGGCGGCGCCGCGTAGGACTTCACTGTGCCTTAGGATATCAAAGGCCGCATCAATGGCCTGTTTGCCGATTCCCAGAGCCGAGAGTATTTTGGCGGCAACAACTCTGGCGGTTTCAGGATTTTCATTATTCACGGTGCAAAGCGGAAGGGTCGAAATACGAAGGGGTTCTTCGGTGATTGGTTCTATTGTGATCAGAACCTTACCCGGACGACCCCTTTCATGACAAAGAGCACGGTCTGCGTATTGCCGGGCTGATAAAACAGCTTCCGTCCGGCTATAGAGCCCTTCAGCACCCGAGATATGGCGGCCGTTTTTTGTCGAGGCTCGCATTCTAACGCTGTAGATGGAATCGTCCCGACTATACAATTTGGCGTTAATGGATGACCTCAAAACCGGCCTCCTTGATCATGCGTAGATCGTCTTCCGGAGCAAGGCCGGCAGTGGTAAGGTAGTTGCCTATCAGAAAGCCGTCGGCTCCGGCCCGAAAGATATCGCTGCCGGATTCTTTTAATGCCATACTACGGCCTCCGCAGACACGGATTTCCTTATCCGGCAGTACAAGGCGGTACAAGGCGATAATACGGAGAGCCTCTGCCTGATCAATCACAGCCTTTTTACCAAGCGGTGTTCCTGTGATAGGAATCAAAAAGTTAATCGGCACCGAGTCCACCCCCAGGTCTCTAAGCGCAATAGCCATCTCTATCCGGTCCCTCCATGATTCACCCAGACCAAACAGACCGCCGCTGCATACAGATAAACCTGCTTCCTGAGCATCAAGTATTGTTCTTACCTTTTGTTTGTAAGTATGCGTAGAGCAAATCTCATGAAAAAAAGCCTCGGAGGTTTCAAGGTTATGATGATACCGGTTTAAGCCTGCGGATTTAAGCCTTTTTAGATTTTTACTGTTCATCATGCCGAGCGTGGCACATGGAAGAAGGCCTGTCTCAGCAATATCACGTATGGAGTTTTCTATAAGAGCCAGGTCCGAGTCGTCTGCCACAGCACGGCCGCTGGTCACGATACAGAACCGCCTCGCTCCGTTTGCCCTTGCGGAAATAGCCGCCTCTTTGATTTTTTCCCGGGACACAAGCGGATAAACCTGAGTAGCGGTTTTACTTTGTGCCGACTGGGCACAGAAAGAACAGTCTTCCGGGCAAGAGCCTGACTTGGCGTTCAGGATAGAGCAAAGATCCAGACGGTTTCCTGAATGCCGCTTCCGGAGACTCTCTGAATAACCGAACAGTTCTTCATCAGAAATCTTTTCCCGGAAAAGAAGATCAAGAGCATCCTGCACTGTCTCGACTACTGGAACTTCATTGGATGTCATGATATAAAAACTGAGGGGCCAGTTGTCAGGGTACAGGGTGCAGGAATATGGACCGATTATTTAAAAAAATAGCGTTCAAAAAATCCATGTAGCGAGTTTATCAAGCTAATATCTTTTCCTGTCCCATGCCAACTGCTCTTTGTCCCCTGTAAACAGTTACAAGTTATTGTATTATTGTACCTTCAACTCCGTAGGAGACCCTGGAGCTTTGGCAGGCTCGATAATATTGATCTTCATCTCTATCCGCTCGTTAGGATTATCGCGCCTGTCCCTTGGCTGGCTGACTATTTTATCAGCCACCTCCATTCCTGAAATCACCTCTCCAAAAACCGTGTACTTCCTATCCAGGCTTCGGGCATCCGCCACACAGATAAAAAACTGAGAGCCTGCGCTATCCGGGTTCATAGAACGGGCCATCGAGAGAATGCCTCTTTTGTGCGCAATATCATTAAACTCGGCCTTTAAAGAATAACCCGGACCGCCTGTACCGTGTTTACTCTTGTCTTGATCTTTGGAGTTTGGATCGCCTCCCTGAATCATAAAATTAGGAATGACACGATGAAACGTTGTGCCGTCGTAAAACCCTTTTTTGGCAAGCTCTATGAAATTATTTACATGGTTCGGCGCCTTTTCAGGAAAAAACTTCAGCTCAATCTTGCCGAATTTCGTCTCAATAACAGCTTTTGTATCAGACATGCGTTTAATCTCCTCCTTGGTGAAAGTTCTGCTTTTACTTCGGCCTGTGCAACAAAAGGAAACGACATCAGAGCAAACACCAGTAGATAAATGATTTTCTCCATTTTTTTCATAAGCGTTGTTTTACCCCCTTGAAAAATAGTTTTATCTAATACCCTGACTACACAAATTTAGTATTTCAGCACGGATTTTCACAACGATTAGCTCGACTTGAACAGCAACCTAGGTTTTACAAGAAAAACTAAACAAGCTTATAATGGTCTGCCGGAATATTTTCAAAATATTTTCAAAATACTTTCAAAGTACTTTCAAAGTACAAAGTATCTTGAGAATATATATACAACCATATTTTGCTGTTCATAGCAAATTTAATGCAATCGCATTATTTCTCCGGAAATCACTGAACTTTGATAAAAGCCGGATCAGACAACAATAGCATTCCAAAGAGTCCGTATATTTTTTCTTGCGTTAAGAAAAGAAGCGGCCAGGTTCTCTGCATACTGTTCATGCTGTTTTCTGGCAAGCGATGCGAGATCCGGACCTTCCTTGGGCATAGCGCTTATGCCCATTAATCTTATCATTGTTTCTATCTCCCTGTAGAAAAAGTAAATCGACTCGATGTCATCCGCATCTTCCTGGGAGAGAAAGCCATACTTCATAAGCCGGCGTATTGCCAACGGAGTATTTGGAACCACAACCTCCGGCTTCTCACCTACATGTTTCAACTGTAGATACTGAATCATAAATTCCAGCTCGTTCAAGCCGCCGTAACCTAACTTTAAGTCATAATGGTCTGTTTCCCTCGAAAGTTCGGCCTGGATTCTTTCCCGCATATTTCTTATGGAATTTGCAAGATCCTTATGCCCTGCGCTTATGGCAACAGCCTGCCTTGTAACTCGAAAGAAATCAGCTCCAAGCGACAGATCGCCCGCAACCGGTCTTGCCCGGAGCAGAGCCTGCCTCTCCCATAGCTCGGCGCCTTCAATGTAGTAGCGGCGTGAGGCGTGAATATCCTGAACAAGAGGGCCGTTTCTGCCGGTTGGACGAAGCCTGGTATCAACTTTATACGCAATGCCTTCCTTGGTGTATGTAGAAAGAACATTTATCATCTTTTCGGCCAGTTTTGTGAAGTAACCCTGGCCACTTCCTGAGTGAATAAATATTATGTCTAGATCCGAGCCGTAGGATAACTCCCAGCCTCCAAGCTTGCCCAGCCCTATCACCACCATGCTTCCTGAAGGGCGTGTCATCTTGGCCGACAGATCACGGTCGGCAACTATAAAAGCTTCATCCAGTATGGCTTCGGCCGTCTTGGTTAAGCCGCGCAGAAGTTTTCTAAGGCAGATCTCGCCATTTAGATATAAAAGGCCCAACCTCACCTCTTCCATCAGTTTGAACCTGCGAAGCGCAGAGGCCCAATCAGCGCTATGTCGTATTGTAATCTCCAGGTCCCGTTTAAGAGCGGCCAAGGTTCTATTGCCGTAAATCCCCTGTTCTCTAAGAACATCTATTAGGTTGGGATTAGCAATAAGAAGGCGGGAAAGGTATTGCGATTCGGCAAACAGCGTGATCAGGTGACCTGAAAGCGGGGTACTTTCGGCCAGCACTGAAATGTAAGATTCATTGGGACCGATAGAATTTAGAAACGACTGGAGATTATCCAGAGCCTGGTCCGGATCAGAGCTTTCTTTAACGCGCTGGAAAAGCCCTGGAAGAATACCAAGAAGCTGCCGCCTAGTCCGTATTGTCTGGTGCAGAGCCAACGATTCATTAATGGCGTTAAGGTTTTTAACAGCCTTTTCAGGTTCTATAAAAACGTTATATCCAGCCAATGTTTTTCGTATAGCAGCCTCTATGGACTGCTTTTCTCCAAAGGAATCTCCGGAAAAAAGCGCGGCCTCTTTTAAGCGCGACTCTTCTTCTTCCGCTTCCACCGCGTCTTCATCATGAAAAAGGGCAAGGAAAATGGAGTGTACCGCATTGCGGTGCTTTTGCAGTTCATCCTCAAGGGACTGTCTGTTAGGAAAATTCATGACCCGGGCCAAAATGTCACGCTCTTCATCTTCGCGGGGCATTGTGTGTGTTTGAAGATCATGACGCATCTGCAGCCTGTGCTCCAGGGTCCGCAGAAAAATATACGCTTCTGTAAGCGACTGAAGGTCCTGGTATGCCAGAAGACCCTTTTGGTTAAGAATATGCAGGGCCTTAAGTGTGTTGCGGTTTCTTAGCAGTGGTTCCCTGCCGCCATAAATAAGCTGGAAGCTGTGGGTGAAAAACTCTATCTCCCGGATTCCGCCTACGCCCCTTTTTATATCGTATTTGTGTGCCGTACTGTCTATACTGAGCTTCATGTTTTTTAGTTCGTCTACAGAACTGTAATCAAGGTACTTGCGGTAGACAAACGGTTTTATGGTTTTTAAAAAATCTTCGCCAAGCTTCTGGTCACCTGCCACCGGCCTTGCCCGGATAAGGGCGGCTCTTTCCCATCCTCTGCCGTAGGATTCGTAATAAAGCTCATAGGCAGCCAAACAAAGAGCAAGTTCGCCTCGTGTACCTCCCGGACGAAGCCTAAGATCAACCCGGTGCGCAAAGCCGTCAGATGTATCAGAAGCAAGCAGCTTGCCGATAGTTTCCGCAAGCCGGCAATAGTATTCATGGCTGGAAATTCTGTTTCTGCGGACACCGCTTGATGAAAGTATGCCGGAGGTCTCCCCTGCTTCGTTGTCGTAAACATACATTAAATCTACATCCGAGCTGAAATTAAGCTCGCTTCCGCCCAATTTGCCAAGGCCGATCACGGCAAACTTGTTTTTATCCGGCTCTCCAAACCGGGTTCTAAGCAGACTTTGGGCTACAACGAGCGCCGTTTCTATAAGCGCTTCCGCCAGCCAGCTTAGTTCCAGCGTTATTTCCGGCAAATCCCCTTGCCGGCTGAGGTCTCTGAGCGCTATACAAAGAATCATGCGCTTCTTCATCCGTCTCAGGTATCGCATTGCGCCTTCTATATCCATGGGGCAGGGATTTTCAGCGATATATCCGGAGATGTAGTCCTTGTCCACAGGCTTTTTTAACAGCC
This sequence comes from Nitrospirota bacterium, assembly GCA_027021335.1. Taxonomy (GTDB): domain Bacteria; phylum Nitrospirota; class Thermodesulfovibrionia; order SZUA-242; family SZUA-242; genus JALUUO01. The sequence goes on along the minus strand of JALUUO010000062.1, from coordinate 29,684 downwards.
TGACAGCGTTTTCCAGGGCGTCCGGGTTGCTTATGCAGTAGTTGGCTAGAAACCTGCTGGCTCCGAAAAGAATTGAGGCATAACGCAGTATTTCCGGTTTATTGTAAAGGTCGGGAGCCTTTGCAAGCAGGTCATTAAGACTGCTTTCCGTCCTGTGCGGATCTCCGGCCAGGTGAATATATTTATCGATATATTTTTTATTGTAATCCGGATTCACGATTATGAACTAGGGAATTGGGACATATATTTTCTCCTTGCAAGCTCTACCAAGCCGAAGATTTTAAGGTCTACCAGGCCACCTTTACGTTCGGCTGCTATCAGGAAATCCATGGCCTCATCAATAGAAATCTCGACAACTTCAATATCCTCGTTATCGTCACCACCGCTTTTTCCTACAAACTCAAGTCCTGTGGCCAGAAAAACATCAAGTTTTCCCCTTGTGGCGGCAGCAGAATACGGCCCGGAAATCAAGCGTTCCATCATGCCCGCACAATAACCTGTTTCCTCTTCAAGCTCACGCCTGGCACAGTCGGCCGGAGATTCATCCCGGTCATTAAGCCCAGCAGGCAATTCTATCACGTAATCACCGATAGCAGGCCTAAACTGCCTGATTAAAAGCAGTTTTCCGGCATCGGTAACCGGAACGATAACAACTATACCGCTTATCCCCGGACGATCATAAGCCTCCCAGGTATGCTGTATGCCGTCACGGCCCAGGTAAGTAATAAGGGATGTTCGAAGATACCGGCCTTCCCAGAGAGTTTTTTTGTTTAGAATTTTCATGGGACTTATTCGTTCATAAAATGTGTAAAATTAATGTTATACAGTGGTTTTGACGATAAGAAATAACAGAATGCCTTACCCAGTCTCCTTACCCGGCTTCAAGGGGTTTTGTAGTTGTTTAACTTGACAGAGCTTACTGCGTACCCTTAACTTATACGTCATGCGTTACAAAGTTCAAACCGGATTTGCTGCTATCGCCCTGCTTGCTGTCTTGGCGGCAGTTGTTTTTGTTCAGGATCGCACCCAAACTGCTCCGTCTTTACAATCTTCACCAGCTATTGCTCCATTGGCGGCAGAAGCAGCAGCGGTTCAGGAACCGGTTATGGCTGCAGAACCGGAAGAACCCTCCAGTATACATGTACAGGGCATACTGAAACGCGGTGAAACCCTTGCATCACTTCTGAGCCGGTACGGAATTTCTGCAAAAACTGTTCACGCAGTTAATTTGGCCGGCAAAAAAGTCTTTAATTTCAAGCAAATGCGTGCTGGAAATCCTTATTCCATTATTATATCTCCCGAGGGCGAATTAGAAAACTATGAATATACAATCGATGGTTTTAATAAGGTACTGATATCACGCAATGCTGAAGATCCGATTGGCTTTATCTCTGAAAATGTTCCTATAGTTTACGACATTCACTACTCAATAATCACCGGAACCGTTGAAGACAACCTGGTTAACAGCCTGAGTGACACGCTTGAGCCTGACAGGTTGGCTATCGATTTATCAGAAATTTTCGCCTGGGATATTGATTTCGGCACTGATCTTCGTAAAGGCGATTCGTACGAAATACTCATAGAAGAACGGTGGCTGGATGGAGAACTTAAAAGATACGGCCGGATACTGGTTGCGCACTTTAAAAACAACGGTCAACTATACCAGGCCCATTACTTCAGCGGCAACAAGGAAGCATCCGGTTATTACGACGAAAAAGGCCGCCCTTTAAGACGTGGCTTCCTTAGTTCTCCGCTTAGATACAAGTACATAAGCTCGCGGTTTTCGAAAAGCCGTCTTCATCCCATTCTCAAAACCCGTCGTCCTCACCTGGGGGTAGATTATGCCGCACCCACCGGTACGCCTGTACAAGCAGCCAGTGACGGCACTGTGCGTTTCGCCGGACGAAAAGGCGGTTTCGGTAAGTTGATAATCCTTAAACATCCCACCGGCCACGAAACCTACTACGCGCATTTATCCGGTTTTGCAAAGGATATCAGCAAGGACTCAAAGGTAACCCAAGGGCAGATAATCGGTTATGTCGGCTCAACTGGCCTTTCCACCGGATCTCATTTGGACTACCGGGTGAAATTCAGAGGACGCTTTTTAGACCCTCTCAAACTGAAATCCATCCGGCCGGATCCTCTTTCAGACGATCTCCTGGCTATGTTTAAGAGCGAAATGCAAAGTCTTGAGGCTCTTTTTCATGCAGCCCGATATGCGGTTCTTAAGGGCGATCTTAAAGACAACTCTTCCAGTTAAACCGCATAAAAAACATTATAACTTACACCTAAGGCGATCTAAACAGTCCTAAATATAAATACTATGCAGATAAAACTATGTCCGGAATGTGGTGCAGAGTATTTCGCAAGCGTGACAGAGTGTGCAGACTGCGAAGTCGAGCTTATGTCTCCTGAGCAAATCAAGCAGAAAAACAAGCGTGCAGAGACATCGCTGTCTCTGCCTGACGCATCAGAGGTTATAGTCAGAGAAGGAGAAAAGGAGTGGATACAGGAGCTGCATCACGTTCTTCTGGAAAGCGGTATCTCCTGCCGTGTCAGTCTCGACACGGGTTGTGCCAGCGGCACATGTGAGACAACGCACCACCTAATTGTCACGAAAGAAGATGCCGCAGCGGCCGCCATTCGCATAGAGGACTATTACAGGGAAATGCACCCGGAAATCAGTGAATCCGAAACACTTGCCGCCGAAGGGAAATGTCCTGCATGTGGCCATCCAGTTGGCCATGATGCAAAGCAGTGCCCGGATTGCGAACTCATCCTTCTGCTTGAAGATGAATAAAAAACAAAGAACAGATAAACTTCATATCCACTAGAGCTTTTACTTTGCTGGGTTTGATCCAGGCCCCGGTATGTACCCTTGGTGCGATATGCAAGAAGACGCTCTTCAGGCATGCCCTCTACAGATAACTGTTTCTTCTTTAACGTATCCACCGGCTCAAAATGCTCAAGATGTTTTACAGGCTTTTTGTGCTGATACCTGGGGGGGCTTACGGCTCTGAATCTAAAAAATACAATGTTTCTGCGGGATTACAGGCAACAGGAGACTTTATCTCTTAAGCTTCTGTTAAAATAACCACTGAACCTGGAAATTGTAAAGCGCCTGTGGCTCAGCTGGATAGAGCGGCTGCCTTCGAAGCAGCGGGTCGGGGGTTCGAATCCCTCCAGGCGTGCCATTAAATCAAAACAGAGCTTTAAAATTGCCTTGTATTGTACTGTACTGAACGCTATATGCAGAGATCTTGCCATCTGGTTAAGCATCTGCTTCCTTTGTCCATTTCTGTAGGGCGTCAATAATTTTTATTGCTTGATCTTTACTGGAAATATTGAATTTTGATTTTTGGCTATAGATATTGTTTCTTTTTTGGTATCTGCGAATAGAGTAGCAGTCTCCGCCATATTTTTCATTTTTACGGTCCCACTGCTTGAACCTGAAGATAATTGTTGCCCATGCTCCTTTGGAGAGTATAACTTTATCTAGTTCCTTCACTATCAGAATGTTATCTTCTTCGTAGTTGACGGTTATATCTTCGACATTTGACGACATATTACTTTTCTCCTTTTTAGCTTAAATATGAATTTTAGTGTTTTCTTGAAAGGTCACAATATCATAACTATTTGATTTTATTCAATAAAACTATTGAATATGTTTTTGATTCATGACTTGATTACTGTGAATAATTTAATAAATTCAATAGCTTGCCGAATATGTTAAAGTCTTGTGTGTAATTTGGTAAGCACTTTGAAATGTATTTGATCGCTTTGATTTTTTGGTTTAAACTTTTCAAAGAAACACTCATTCATAGTTAATGGTTAGGTCTAATACAGGCTTAAGATTTAAGAACCCAAGGAGGCAAAATCTATGGTAGATAGTATCAGCCTTTCACCTGAAGAATTCAAGAGGTTTTTGAACTCCGGTGAAATCGATTTTATTTTTGATCTGCGTAACACGGACGAATTCGAAAATTGGAAAATAGAGGGGCCACGGGCGATCGAAACTCTCAACATTCCGCAGCCGGACTTTATAGGTGAAGAAGAGCAGTATCAGGACAGATTTCCAAAGAACAAGCGGATTATTACTATATGTGCCCATGGCGATTCTTCGCGCTATACAGCCAAGTGGCTTCAGGAGCGTGGTTATTATGCACAGAGCCTGGAAGGTGGAATGGACGCATGGAGTGAGTTTTATCAAACCGTCAGAGTGTGTGATAAGCCTGTTATATACCAGATCAACCGGGTGGCACGTGGATGTTTGGGGTATATTATCGCTGCAAATGGCGAGGCTGTAGTAATTGATGCTGCACGTCATCTTGAGAACTTTACCTCTATACTTGAACAAGATGATCTGAGACTAAGGCATGTTTTCGATACTCATATTCATGCCGACCATATCTCCGGGGGCAGAATGCTTTCTGAACTTACAGGTGCTGAATATTATATTAACTCGGCTGACACGGACGGGGCCGCATATAAGATCACGCCCATGAAGGATGATGACGGTATATTCAAATTGGGTGAGCATTCTCTTAAAGTTATAGATTCGCCGGGCCACACGCCGGGGAGCACCTCTTTTTTGTTGGACGAAAAAATTCTGTTTACTGGAGACACAATCATGAAGTCGGCTATAGGGCGTCCGGATCTGGGGGGGAAAGCTGATGCATGGAGCCTGATGCTTTACAATACTCTGTTTGAGAGGTATGCCGCGCTGGATGACGGTGTTTTGATTTTCCCCTCTCACGCAGTACCGCTTTTTGATGAGGATGAGTCCGGAGCCGTATGTACCACGCTGGGAAACTCACGAAGAAACCTGGACTTGTTTCGCTTGCCTGATAAGGAAAAGTTTAAAGACCTGGTCAAGAACAGCCTGCCGATAAACCCTGAACGTTACCAGGACATACGTAAAGTCAATCTAGGTCTGCTTAACGCGGCAGAGGACAGAATGAAGGAGCTGGAGATAGGCAAGAACCTGTGCGGTATGGCAAAAGCAGACTTGTAGCAAAATTATAAAATAACTGAATGTTTAAACGGGCGCTGTTGAAAGTCTATTGAAGAAACTACTTCGATTAGGTTAAAGTAGTTGGTCTTTTTATCAAATAGGGTCTTTTGCCGGTACATTTAAGACATGATTGATATATGGGTGGGTGTTACATTCGCGCATACAAGAATTAGGAGATGATCATGGAATTTGGCAGGTTGTTTGAGCTTGTTATAGCTGCATCACTTATCAATAATTTTGTGTTCACCAGGTTTTTAGGGCTATGTATTTTTTTCGGTGTCTCAAAGAAAATGGAGACAGCAGTAGGTATGAGCATCACGTTCATAGCTGTGATGGTGGTTAGTGCGGCTTTTAGTTGGCTCATTTTTAACTATGTTATGCTGCCGTTTGATATTACTTTTCTTAAGATCGTGATTTTTATCGGTGTGGTTGCGGCTTTAGTGCAGGCTTCGGATTCTATTGTTCGAAAGGTTTCTCCGGCTCTTTATTATAAACTGGGTGTCTACCTTGCGCTTATCGCTACAAACTGTATCATAATCGCTGTTCCTCTTATTAATGCCGGTGAGGGGTACAGTTTTATAGAAAGCCTGTTTTTTGGGTTCGGTTCCGGGGTCGGCTTTGCTTTGGCATTGATAATAATGGCCAGCATCAGAGAGAAATTGGAACTGGCGAATGTTCCAGAGCCGTTTAAGGGGATGCCGATTGCTTTTGTAACCACGGGTCTTATAGCCTTGGCCTTTACAGGGTTTGCCGGGCTGATTACTCTTTAGTTTAAAACTTATGGACAACAATATAATAAATTTAATTATGGATATGGCACAGCCGCTTGGAGGGTGGTTGGAAATTGGGCGTATAATAGACGTTATGCCTCTTCCTTTAGTGGGTGTAGGCGGAGGTATTGAGGCGAAAGAGTCGGTCGAACTTATGCACCTGTTGAAGTTTACTCTCGCCTTTGTGGCTGGTGTGGCGGCTATATTTGGTCTGGGGCTTGCGGTTACCGCGAAGAAATTTGCGGTGAAAATGGATCCGAGAATAGATCAGGTTAAGGAAGTCCTTGCCAATGCTCATTGCGGGGCCTGCGGCTATGCCGGCTGTGCCGCTTATGCCGAGGCTGTGGTGACTGATCCGAATGTTGCGGTTAATCTCTGTACTCCTGGTGGGAATAAGTGTGCTGAAGCCGTTGCGCAAATTACCGGTAAGGTGGCGGAGAAGTCGGATCCAAAGATTGCAAGACTTTACTGTCAGGGCGGGACATCCAGGTCCTTAAAAAAGTTCAAGTATGAAGGTGTTATGGACTGTCGTGCTGCAGTAATAGCTGCCGGTGGAGATAAGTCTTGTATTTATGGTTGCCTTGGTTATGGCTCCTGCGAAAGGGCTTGTCCCTTTAATGCCATAGATATGAGTGCTGACGGCCTTCCTGTAATTAACCCTGAGAAATGTACGGCTTGTGGTAAATGTGTGAGCACATGTCCCAAGATGGTTCTGGAACTTGGACCTGTAGACGGTCCGGTTGTTATAAGCTGTCATTCGAAAGACAAGGGGCCTATTGTTCGAAAAGTCTGCAAGGTGGGATGTATTGCCTGTGGAACATGTGTAAAGACATGTCCATATGAGGCGATTACTCTGGATAACTATCTTGCGCGTATAGACTTTGATAAATGTCAGTCTTGCGGTCTTTGTGTTTCGAAATGTCCGACTAAAGCGATATACGACTATATGCCAGAGCGTGAAGTAGCTTATATTACAGATAAATGTAACGGGTGTACCATCTGTTCTAAAGTCTGTCCTGTTGACGCTGCTTCCGGTGTTATTAAAGAGAAACACAAAATTGATGAATCGAGATGCATCGGCTGTGGAATTTGTGTTGTTAAATGTCCCAAAAAAGCGATTATAGGGACTTTTAGGGCATCTAGAAATTCCCTTGCTGAACTGGACATGGTTTCGTCTGAGTGTCATTGATTCAAACGCATGTAAACCAGGTAGTAAATCAGTGATGTCAGTTTCGCCCGCAATCTAGATAGTTCCTTAAACTCCTTGTAAGTATTGCTTTTTACAGATAATATAAGGAAACTTTATAGGTGAATTTTAATAATTAACTTGTAATAAAAGTGCCCTTTTGGCAACAATAATTGTCGTAATTTTGGGCTCTACATCAACTCATTGTCTACGGTTTTGTTTTTGTGTTGAACGGGTCTTTTTTGATATTCCGAGTTTAAGTCTAAGAAACAGCTCAATTTTTGCAGGAGGGAATTTAAAATATGTCATTAGTTAATCCGCATGGAAAAGAAAAAAAGCTGAAACCGCTTCTTCTTGAAGGTGAAGCTTTAGTGTCTGAAAAGGAGAAGGCAAAGTCTCTCACGCAGGTCAGGATTACTTCGCGGGAGACAGGTGACCTCATAATGCTGGGTATAGGCGGTTTTACTCCGCTTGACGGTTTTATGGGTAAGGCAGACTGGCAAGGGGTCTGTGACAATTACCAGATGACAGATGGTACCTTCTGGCCGATTCCTATCACACTTTCTACAACCTCCGGCCAGGCCGACAGCATAAAAGATGGTGAGGAAGTAGCCCTTGTTGATGAAGAGTCCGGTGAGATTATGGCCACGATGAAGGTGACTGAAAAGTACACCTACGACAAGGCGCATGAATGTGAGCAGGTTTTCAAAACCACGGATATGGAGCATCCCGGTGTTGCCAAGGTGATGGAGCAGGGAGATGTCAACTTGGCTGGTCCGGTCAAAGTTTTAAGCCAGGGTTCATTCCCGGATGAATACCCGGGCGTTTATCTCACGCCTTTTGAAACCCGAAAGATTTTTGAAGACAAGGGCTGGTCAAAAGTTGCGGCATTTCAGACCCGTAATCCTATGCACCGGTCTCACGAGTACCTCGCAAAAATCGCTATCGAAACATGTGATGGCGTTCTTATTCACCAACTCCTTGGAAAACTTAAGCCTGGTGATATCCCTGCGGATGTCCGCTCAAGAGCAATCAACACTCTTTTAGACCAGTACTTTGTAAAAGATACGGCTATTCAGGCCGGTTATCCCCTGGATATGCGTTATGCCGGGCCACGTGAGGCGTTGCTTCATGCTCTTTTTAGGCAGAACTACGGTTGCAGCCATCTTATTGTCGGGCGTGACCATGCAGGTGTTGGCGACTACTATGGCCCGTTTGACGCGCATAAAATATTTGATGAAATTCCCCGTGATGCTATGGAGACCCAGCCTTTGAAGATAGATTGGACCTTCTATTGTACAAAGTGTGATGGCATGGCCTCAATGCGTACATGTCCTCATGGCAAAGAGGATCGCATGCTTCTATCCGGAACCAAGCTTAGAAAGATGCTTTCCGAAGGTGATGAGGTCCCTGATCACTTCAGCCGTCCCGAAGTATTGACCATACTCCGGGAGTACTATGCAGGGCTCACTGAGAAGGTTGAGGTGAAACTGCATAAGGCGGCTACGGGTTAATCCATATATAGTTGTTTGAGATTTAGAAGTTTGTATTTAAATAAAACATCAACCATTGGCGTAGCATAAAACGCTGGGCCGGACTATCTTAAGAAAAAAAAGGAGAGAAAATTATGCCTAGTTTTGTTGACCCTAGCAAGTGTGACGGCTGCAAGGGCGGTGAAAAGACAGCCTGTATGTACATCTGCCCGAACGATCTTATGGTCTTAAACAGTGACGAGATGAAGGCCTACAACCAGGAGCCTGATGCCTGTTGGGAGTGCTATTCATGCGTTAAGATATGTCCGCAGGGCGCTATCGAAGTTCGCGCTTATTCGGATATTGTTCCCCTGGGAGGCCTTGTTGCTCCACTTATGAGTTCAGACTCTATTATGTGGACTATCCGTTTCCGTAACGGAAACTTAAAGCGTTTTAAATTCCCTATTAGAACCACGCCTGAAGGTTCTATTAATCCGCAAAACGAAGCAAAGGGTTCTGATCTGAACGATAACTGTCTTTATAATGAGGAAAGCGTTCCTACTCCTGATCCTGCTCAGATGGTGAAGTAAAACATGAGGAACCTGTATAAACAGGTGACTTAAAGTGTTTCAATCTTAAATTAGCTAATATTTGAAGGATAAAATTAAGGAGGATATAAGAATGGCATTACCTAACAAACCAATTGGTGAGCTTCCGGCTACTCTGGACCCGGAAGTTGTTGAGAAAGAAGTCGATATTCTTATTGTCGGCGGTGGTATGAGTGCTTGTGGAGCCGCTTACGAGATCAAAAAGTGGGCTCCTGAGGATACCAAGATTCTGCTTGTGGATAAAGCTGCTCTAGAGCGTTCAGGCGCTGTTGCCCAGGGTCTGTCGGCAATTAACACGTATCTTGGTGAAAATAGTCCGGAGGATTACGTCAGGATGATTCGGAACGATCTTATGGGTATTGTTCGTGAAGATCTTATCTTTGACGTTGGCCGCCACGTTGATAACAGTGTACACTTGTTCGAGGAATGGGGGCTGCCGATCTGGAAGACTGGTGACGATGGCAAGAGCCATGACGGTTCCAAAGGGTTGCCGCCTCTTAAGGATGGAGGCAAGTGTGTTCGTTCAGGCCGTTGGCAGATTATGATCAATGGTGAGTCTTACAAGCGCATTGTTGCTGAGGCTGCAAAGGCAGCTATTGGCACTGATAATATTATTGAGCGTTGCTTTATTGTTAAGCTTCTGCTTGATGCCAATAAACCAAACACAATAGCTGGTGCTGTTGGTTTCAGCCTTCGTGAAAACAAGGTTTACATAATTAAAACTAAAACAATGATGGTTGGTTGCGGCGGCGCTGTTAACGTATTTCGTCCGCGTGCAACTGGTGAAGGCATGGGTCGTTGCTGGTATCCTGTATGGAACGCCGGTTCTACGTACTCTCTCTGTGCCGAGGTTGGCGCTGAACTTACAATGATGGAAAACAGGTTTGTGCCGGCCAGGTTTAAGGATGGATATGGTCCGGTTGGTGCCTGGTTCTTGCTCTTTAAGGCCAAGGCTACAAACAACCTTGGTGAAAACTATATGGCTACAAACAAGGAGATGCTTGGTGACTACCCGCCATACGGGCTTGCAAAGGTTCCTGCCAGTTGCCTGCGTAACCATCTGATGCTTAAAGAGATGAAGGAAGGTCGTGGTCCTATCTATATGGATACTGCAACTGCTCTTCAGAACCTGGCTAAAGACATGACCCCTAAGGAAGTCAAGCATTTGGAGGCCGAGGCATGGGAAGATTTTCTTGATATGTCGGTTGGTCAAGCCGGTCTTTGGGCAGGCATGAATGTTGAGCCTGAGAAGGTCGGTTCCGAGCTTATGCCTACCGAGCCTTATCTTCTTGGTTCTCATTCTGGTTGTTGCGGTATCTGGGTTGGCGGCCCTGATGAAGATTGGGTGCCGGACTCATACAAGGTCCGTGATGAAGCCGGTGTGGCTTATAAACAGATGACTACGGTTAACGGACTCTTTACTGCAGCCGACGGTGTTGGGGCTTCAGGGCATAAATTCTCCTCCGGTTCACATGCTGAGGGAAGAATTGCTGCCAAGCAGATGGTAAAGTACTACTTGAATCATAAGGACTTTACTCCGACAATTAAGGAAACTTCGCAAGAGCTTGTGGATATAGTTTACGGTCCGGTTAAGACTTGGCATGAGTTCAAGGATAAGTCCACGCATCGTGATGTTAATTCAAACTTCATTAAGCCGAAAGGTTTTCTGCTCAGGTTGATAAAAATTAGTGATGAATATGGAGCCGGAACCTCTACATACTACATGACTTCGGACAAGATGCTTGAGGCTGCCCAGGAGCGTTTTAATATGCTTCACGAAGATGCCAAAAAGATGGCTGCAGGCGACTTGCATGAGCTTCTGAGGGCTTGGGAAAACTATCACCGGCTCTGGACAGTGGAAGCTCATCTCAGACATATCTATTTCAGAAAGGAAACGCGTTACCCGGGTTTCTACTACAAGTCGGATTTTAACTTTGTTGACGAGGAAAACTGGAAGTGTTTTGTTAACTCTAAGTACGATGTCGAAAAGGGTGAGTGGAATACTTTCAAGAAAGATTATGTTCAACTTATCACTGATGCGGCTATCTAAAGCGAATTTTGTAATTTGACTTGACAAATACCTGCCGAGACTGAAGCCAGATACTGAGACTGTATTAATACAGTCTCAGTATCTGGTGGATATCTCCTGATTCAATACTCAGTTTTATTCATTATATTTAGTTAGTTTAACTAGTTTAATTGTTTGGAGCAGATGTTGCCCGCGAATGTACCGGTTTAACTAGTTAACCTGATTAAAGATTATTTACTAATATGGAGGATGACGATGGCAGATAACGGAACCATCCTGGTTGTGGGTGGAGGAATAAGCGGTTTGACAGTCGCCCTGGAAGCCGCGGAAGTGGGACGTGAGGTAGTCATCGTTGAGAGGAACCCTTACTTGGGAGGCAGGGTGGCACAGCTCAACAAATATTTCCCAAAACTTTGTCCGCCAACCTGTGGACTGGAGATAAATTTTCAACGTATTAAAAAGAATAAAAAAATCACGTACTACACAATGACCGAAGTGGAAAAGATTTCAGGTGGTCCGGGAGATTTTCAAGTTTCGCTGAAAGAGATGCCTAGATATGTTAACGAACATTGCACTGTATGTGCTAAGTGTGAAGAAGCTTGTGATATGGATATCCCGAATGAATTTAATTTTGGTATGAACAATCGTAAGGCTATCTATAAACCTTCTGAAATGGCGATGCCTATGCGGTATGTTATAGATAAGTCTGTTACCGGCACTGCTTCCCAACAGAAAATTCAGGATTCTTGTCCATATGGTGCTATTGACTTTTCGATGCAGCCACGTACTTTCAACATTGATGTGGCCTCGATTGTATGGGCTACAGGCTGGAATCCATATGACGCGTCAAAGATAGATAACCTGGGTTTTGGAAAGGTTCCAAATGTTATTACTAATATGATGATGGAACGTATGGCCTCACCAGGTGGCCCGACCGGTGGAAGTATTGTACGTCCATCCGATGGCAAACAAGTAAATTCCATAGCTTTTGTTCAGTGTGCCGGAAGTCGCGATGAAAATCATCTTCCCTATTGCTCTTATGTCTGCTGCCTGGCCTCGATGAAGCAGACTACATATATAAGAGAGAAAAACCCCGAATCAAAAGCAACTATTTTTTATATAGACCTTAGAAGTCCGGGTCGATATGAGAATTTTTATAAAAAGGTCAAGGATGACGAGAACGTCTCATTTGTTAAAGGTAAGGTTGCCAAGGTTGAGCCGGGTTCGGATGGCAATGTGATCTTGACAGTAGAGGATACTGTTGGAGGCGATATTATTAGCCAGGAATTTGAGATGGTCGTTTTGGCTACAGGTATGGAACCGTCAACAGCTTCCGAAAGAGTGCCTGGAGGCAGTGTTGGGTATGATGAGAATAAGTTCCTGCTTCCTGGAGGAGATATTATTCCTGCGGGTGTAGCAAAGAAGCCTGCGGATGTTATGACCAGCGGACAGATTTCCACGGCAGCGGCGCTAAAGGCCATTCAAGCTGCTGGGGCCAAGTAGGTTATACAATGGGAGAGGAAAAGATGGAGAAAAAAATAGGGGTATACATCTGCGAGGGATGCGATATAGGCGAAAACCTGGATATGGCCAAGCTCCAGGAGATAGCTACTAAAGAGTACAAAGTTCCAGTTGTTAAAACCCACAGGGCATTTTGCAGTTCTGATGGTGTTGATTTAATAAAAAAAGATATTCAGGAAGATGGCGTCAATACAATTGTGGTGGCGGCCTGTTCTCATCGTATTTTTTATGATGTTTTTGATTTTGGTGCAGACACAATTACCGAGAGGGTAAATCTTCGTGAGCAGGTGGTCTGGAGTCATCCCGTGCCTAAAGAGGCTGAATCTTCTGGAGAGTCTTCAGGAGGAGGAGAGGAAGGCGAAGCTGCAACCGGTGTGGATGAAGATACTCAGATGCTTGCCGAGGATTACATTCGGATGGGAATTGTTAAGGTTCAAAAGAAAGAGACTCCCGTTCCATATCAATCCGAAGACGAGTTTGTAAATAATATAATGGTGATCGGCGGTGGATTCACCGGTATGACAGCGGCTCTTGAGGCAGCGGAAACAGGATACCCTGTAACTATTGTGGAGCGGCAGAAGGAGCTTGGAGGTTTTGCTAAAAAAATTCGGCAACAACTTCCGATGAAGACACCTTTTAATACCTTGGAAGAACCTACTATACAAGGTTTAATAGATAAAGTATCTAATCATGACAATATTACTATCAAGACAAATATAGAGATAGCGAGGATCAGTGGTGCACCAGGACAATTTCTGGTTTCTTTTAAAGAGCCCGGCTCGAAAACTGAGTGGGATGTTCCACCAAAGCTGGAAGAAGGAGAAGAAGCCTGTGGTACTACTGATGCAAAAGATGCGTCCGGTGATGCTGTAGAGCCAGCGGCGGATCAGGTGAATTGTGCTGACATTCTGTCAGTGGATCCGGATGCGGAGAAGTTCGGTGCTGTTGTTGTAGCTGCCGGATGGAGGCCTTACGAACCGTCGGAGGAAGAGTTTAAACACCTAGGCTTGGGCAAATTTAAGAATGTTGTTACAAATGTTCAGTTCGAAGAGATGGCTGCTAAGGGAAGGATCGAGGCAAAATCGGTAGCTTTTATTCAAAGCCCAGGCCGGGAGAGCGATGACTCTGATTTTCCTTATTGCTCCTCTGTTACCAGTTTGGTTTCGTTAAAACAGGCCCAGTATGTGACAAGGGATAATCCAGGCGGAAAGGCGTATGTCTTTTATCAGCATATGAGGACACCTGGGTTATATGAGAATTTTTACAAGGCGGCCCAGCAGAATGATGCTGTCTTTCTAACAAAAGGGGCTGTTACCAGTGTAGGGGCATCGGGTGATGATGACCAACTTCTTGTTAGTGTTGACAATACCCTGCTTGGAGAATCTATAAAGGTTTCGGTTGACATGGTGGTTCTGGCTACTGGTATGGTACCCTCTACCCAGTTTGAGCCGGTTATAAACCTTGCCTATCGCCAAGGGCCTGAGTTTAAGGATCTAGAGCTTTTTAGCGGATATTGCGACTCTAACTTTATCTGTTTTCCTTATGAAACAAGGAGAACGGGGATCTATGCTGCTGGTTGTGTGCGACAAACAATGACAATGGCAGAGTGTGTCGAAGATGCCACTGGAGCGGCCTTAAAAGCGATTCAGTGTCTGGAGTCGAGCAATCGTGGTATGGCTGTACATCCCAGGTCCGGAGATGTAAGTTATCCAGAGTTCTTCTTTCAGCGCTGTACGCAGTGTAAAAGATGTACTGAGGAATGTCCGTTCGGCGCTCTGGATGACGATGAAAAGGGTACTCCTAAACCTAATATTACGCGATGCCGTAGGTGTGGTACCTGTATGGGGGCTTGCCCTGAACGAATAGTTTCATTTAAGGACTACAGCATTGACATGATTGGTTCCATGGTTAAGGCAATAGAGGTTCCGGAGGAGGATGAGGAGAAGTACAGGGTGCTTTGTCTTGTCTGCGAAAATGATGCGTATCCGGCTATTGATATGGCTGGTATGAAGGGCCTTAAGTACTCGGCGGATGTACGCTTTATTCAGGTGCGCTGCCTTGGTTCGGTCAACGTTGTCTGGATAGCTGATGCTCTTGCTTCCGGTTTTGACGGTGTCATGCTGATTGGTTGCAGGTATGGAGACGATTACCAGTGTCACTTTACCAAAGGAAGCGAGCTTTGCAATCGAAGGATGGATAATGTAGGCGAAACATTGCAGAGGCTTGCGCTTGAAAGCGAAAGAGTTCAGCAGATTCAGCTCTCCATAGACGAGTACGATAAAATTCCAGAGGAAATAAATAAGTTCATGGAAGTTATAGACAGCGTCGGCTTTAATCCCATGAAGGGTTTTTAAATAAGACGCCTCTTGATGCTCAGAGAAAAATTTAAAGCTTAGTAAATTAACAGAAGGGGAATAAAAATATGGCTAATGCTAACCTGATTCAGCCGGATCTGGATTTTGTAAAAGAACTGACTGTTGAAGGCGGGGGGGGGGAATCACTCAAAAAATGTTTTCAGTGTGCAACCTGCTCTGTGGTCTGCAATGTAACCCATACAGACAGGCCTTTTCCCAGAAAGGAAATGGTCTGGGCACAGTGGGGTTTGAAAGATAAGCTTCTGGGAGACCCGGATGTCTGGCTCTGTCACCAGTGTAGTGATTGTACAGCCTACTGTCCTCGTGGCGCAAAACCCGGTGAGGTTTTAGGAGCAATCAGAAAAATAAGTATACAGAACAATTCTTGGCCTTCTGCTATTGGTAAGCTTGTTGCTAGTCCTTCTGGTCTGATTCCGCTTCTCATGGTTCCGATTTTTATATTCGGCGCTGTCATTCTAGGTCTGGGCAGGTTGAACCATCTTGAAGGTCCTATTGTATATGAAAAGCTGGTGCCTATTCCGGCTGTGGATGCTATATTTATGACAGCTGCCCTTTTTGCAGCATTATCATTTTTCACTGGTATAAAAAAGTTCTGGAAGGCTATGCTGGATGCAACTGGACGGGAAAGTGTGCGTGGCAGTGTAGTGCCTGCAATAATAGCCGCATTATCCGAGATTATAGCCCACAAAAGATTCGATAAATGTGAGGTGACCAGTGCTCGTGCAAGTGCGCATAAGCTTGTGTTTTGGGGTTTTGCAGGTCTTGCAGTGACAACTACATGGGCTCTTGTCTATCTATACGGATTTCATCTGGAGTCGCCGTATTCGCTTATAAATCCAATGAAATGGCTTGCTTTTGCGAGTATGTGCAGCCTTCTTTACGGTATATATAAGGTAGTTTCAAACAGAAAAGACAATGCAGAAAAGGCAGGTGAGGGCAGCTATTTTGACTGGCTTTTCATTTGGTTGGTGGTTCTGGTTGGTGCAACCGGTGCCATGTCCTGGGGCATCCGGCTTCTGGGAATTGCGCCTTTAGCTTATCTTACGTATTTCACTCATTTGGTTCTCGTCTTTTCTTTGTTTGCCTATGCGCCTTTTTCTAAGATGGCGCACATGGTGTATAGAACTACTGCCATGGTGTTTGCCCATCATGTAGATATGGAAAAATAGTTTAAGTTTGTTTAATTGGTCTGATCTGTTTCGTTGGGCCGGTTAATTTATAAGGAGGGGGTTTATAATGTTTCAAAGTTTAGCTGGGTTAGCTCCTGTGTTTGGAGCGGGTGGTCTTATGATTGCCCTGATGATTTATTTTGCTATCAAAAGACTGCCGGCAGGGAGCGGGCTGATGGTAGACATCGCCGATCAAATAGAAAGCGGTGCTATGGTTTACCTGGTAAGGCAGTATAAAGTACTTGCCCTTGTTGTTATTGTTGTTGCTGGTCTGGTCGCTTTTGCGCCAGGTCTTGGAATTAGAACGGCTATCGCTTTTATAGGTGGGGCATTATGTTCTATCGCAGCCGGTTTTATCGGGATGAAAGGCGCAACCAAGGCTAATGTTAGGACCGCTCAGGCTGCCGAGACTTTTAAGCCGGACCCGTCAAAGGCGCTGTCTGTGGCTTTTAACGGTGGCGCAGTGATGGGACTTGCAGTTGCCAGCCTTGGACTTGTTGGTGTTGGAATATTCTATCATTTTTATGTTGCTCCTGGTGATACTCATATTGTAAAAAGCATAAATGGTTTTGCAATGGGGGCATCTATGATCGCTCTTTTTATGCGTGTTGGTGGCGGTATTTATACAAAGACAGCTGATGTCGGCGCTGATCTTGTGGGTAAGGTCGAGGCTGGCATACCTGAGGATGACCCACGAAATCCTGGTGTGATTGCTGATAATGTCGGCGATAACGTAGGCGACGTGGCCGGCCTTGGTGCGGACTTATTTGAATCATATGTCGGTTCGATGATTGCTAGCATAGCTCTTGGAGCTACGGCGGTTGCAGGGTCCAAGATTATAGCACTGGGCCCTAAAAGCAGTCTTATGGCATTACCTCTGGTACTAACAGTTTTAGGTTTTATTGCATCGCTTCTGGGAATTCTTTCTATGAAGGTGCTCGAAAAGTTGGATGCAGCAGCAGCTCTTCGTTACTCGGCCTTTATAGCTGCCGGCCTTTTTCTTTTGGGAGGGTATCTAGGGATAAGTAGCATGGAGCTTGACTCGGGTGTTTTCAAGGCGCTGCTTGCCGGTTGTCTGGGCGGAATTGCAATAGGACTTCTTACTGAATATTATACAGGCATGTTTGGACCTGTAAAAAAGATTGCTAAGTCGTCATTAACTGGGCCGGGAACTAACATTATTACCGGTTTGGCTGTAGGATTGGAGTCGACAGCCCTGCCTATACTTGCAATGGTTATCGCCATCCATGTAGCCTCCAGTAACGCAGGGTTGTATGGTATTGGTATTGCGGCTGTAGGCATGCTTGGCACTATAGGTGTAACAATGAGTGTGGATGCTTACGGGCCGATAGCCGATAACGCAGGAGGTATTTCGGAAATGGCCGGTCTTGGTGAGGATACAAGAGATATTACAGACAGCCTGGATGCTATTGGCAATACAACTGCAGCCATGGGTAAGGGATTTGCAATAGGTTCTGCTGCGCTAACGGCGTTGGCTTTGTTTGCTGCATATAAACAAGCTGTAGAACATGCTTGGGGACCGGGTAATGAGTTGTTGATAGTTGTTACGAAACCGGAGGTTGTTATAGGAATGCTGATAGGTGGTGTGATTCCATTTCTTATTGCTGCATTTACCATGACTTCTGTTGGTAAGGCGGCTATGAAGATGGTGGAAGAAATTCGCCGGCAATTTAGAGAGATTCCCGGTTTGCTTTCCGGTGATCCAAACGCTAAACCCGACACTGAACGTTGTGTTGATATTAGCACATCTGCAGCACTTAAAGAGATGGTGTTGCCGGGTATTACAGCGATTTTAGCTCCGGTTATTGTAGGATTTGCTCTTGGACCTGTTGCTCTTGGCGGTATGCTGGCTGGTGCTACGATCTGTGGAATTTTGCTTGGACTTATGATGTCCAATGGTGGTGGTGCCTGGGATAATGCTAAAAAGTATATAGAAAAAGGTCACTATGGTGGAAAGGGATCTGATCCTCATAAGGCTGCAGTTGTGGGAGATACTGTGGGTGATCCGTTTAAAGATACATCTGGACCATCTATGAATATTGTGATTAAGCTTATGGCGATCGTTTCACTGGTTATTGCGCCGCTTATTGCATCATAACAATTTCTGCTTTAACAATATCGATTTGGATTGGTGTGGTCAGGGTAACCATAAACCAAAAAACAACGAGGGGAGCTGAAAATTATGCTCCCCTCTTTTTATTTGAGTATCTTATATTAAATAATAATTAATCAGCATGCAAAGGATGCCGGGAAATGGATAAATTAAATATTGATATCGAAAAGGGAGTTATTGAACCTCGTGAATTGAGCGCTTCTGACAGGTTCAAGTTCAAATGTTACCCAGGAATCGGATGCTTTAATAAGTGTTGCAGCGCTATGCGGATAAATCTTACCCCCTACGATATTTTTCGTCTGAAAAACCGGCTTGGGTTGTCGTACGATGAGTTCCTCATTAAATATACGCAGCCAGCAGCGATTGATAGAACGCCTTTACCGATAGTGGTTCTAAAACTGTTGGATGATGAAACAAAAACTTGTCCGTTTCTTTCAGGGCAGGATGGTTGTAGCGTTTATACGGATCGTCCGTCCACATGTAGGTACTACCCTATAGGTCGTGTTCATATGAAAAAGGTTGATCAGCCCGAACTGCGGGAGTTTTTTGTGTTGGTTAAAGAGGATCACTGCCTAGGACACCAAGAAGATAAGGAGTGGACTATTAATGAGTGGAGAGAAGATCAGGGTGTCGATTTTCATGACAGCATTACCCGTGACTGGCTGGAAATAGTGATTAAGGCCAAAAGCCTTGGTATGATGGAGTTCAGCAAAGGTTCCCTTGATCTTTTCTTTATGGTAAGCTCAAATCTCGACATGTTCAGGAAGTTTGTATTTGAAAGCAGGTTCCTATCTGCTTATAAACTTAAACCTGACCTGGTGGATAAGATTCGAGATAATGAAATTGAACTGCTTAAGTTTTCCCTTAAATGGCTTAGGTTTGCTCTTTTTGGCGAGGGCGATTTTGATGTCAGCGATGAAGCTAAGGTTAAGGCTGCTGAACACCGTAAAAAATTGGCTGAGGTTAGAAAACAGCAGTTACAAAGACGGGAACAAAAAGCAGAAAAGGATATTGCTCATATGCGGAAAATGAAGAAGAATAGGATTGACAACTAGAAGGGAGGATGTTGTATATGGTATTTTCTATAAAAGAAGTCATTGAACAGGCTGTTCAGACAGAGAAGCTTGGCTATGAATTCTATATTGCCATGGCGGAGAAGTTTAAAAAAGATGAGGCTTTAAAAAAACTCTTTGACTTCCTTGCAACAAAAGAATTGCAACATGAAAAAATATTTTCTGAACTTACAAGGAAAGTCTCAGGAAAGGAACCGGAAGGATGGGAAGAGGTTTCTCAATATTTAAGAGCTATTGTTGAGTCTGAATTTTTTCTCGGTAAAAATAAATCCCTGCCGTCGTTGGAGCATGTCAAAACAGTGGCAGACGCCGCTGCATTCGCCCTTAACTTTGAAAAAGAGACGTTGCTTTATTTTCATATTCTAAGAGACATGGTGGAAGAGAAAGAACTTGTCGATGAAATTATAAATGAGGAAAGAAGCCACGTTGTCTGGTTGAGTAAATACCAACAAGAGCATAAAGCAGGTTCTGTAAATGGCTGAGCAGATGTTATGGAAAGGTCTGTTTTTTACATACTTGATGTGTTTGCGGAACAAAAGTATGAGGGAAACCAACTTGCTGTTTTTAGCTGTTCAGAGGATATTTCCGGCCTCGAAATGCAGCAAATTGCAAGAGAACTAAACTATTCCGAAACAACATTCATTCTTTCTGGCGAGCAACAAAACGGTGGTTTTGATGTTCGTATTTTTACTCCACAAAAAGAAATTCCATTCGCAGGTCATCCATCACTTGGAACCGCTTATATCATTCGCAACGAGATTCTCCAAGATCCTGTTGAAATCGTAACCTTAAACCTAAAAGCAGGACGAGTTTCTGTGACTTTCAGCACTGCTGCTGATTGTAATATGGATGTATTATGGATGAAACAGTTTTCTCCGAGTTTTGGTCGTTTGTTTGATGTCAAAGCATTTTCGTCTGTTTTAAGTCTTGAAGAAGAAGATTTTGATGATAGGTTTCCTATTGAAGCTATTTCAACAGGGTTTCCTTTTATTATTGTTCCATTGAAAAATATGGATGCTTTAAAACGTGTTAAGCTGAACAAGGCAGAGTATTTTAACAAGATTAAAAATGAATGGGCTAAAGCCGTTTTGGTTTTCTGTCCGGAGACTAACAGTTCCAGGAATGACCTAAGTGTGCGGGTTTTTGCAGAGTATTATGGTATTCCCGAAGATCCGGCTACTGGGAGCGCAAATGGTTGTTTGGCGGCATATCTGGTTAAATACAGCTATTTTGGTGCTAATAGTATTAATATTAGAATTGAACAAGGTTATGATATGGGAAGGCCTTCACTGATTTTCCTTAAGGCTGAAGGGAATCAAAGTGAAATAGATATCTTTGTTGGTGGAACGGTTATAAAGGTTGCCAAGGGATTTTTTTTTAACCGTTTTAACTAGAGTGAATCGTGGATAAATTGATTATAAAAGGCGGCCGGCGGTTGCATGGTGAGGTAAAGATAAGCGGAGCCAAGAACTCTGTGCTTCCGCTCATGGCTTCTGCGATTCTAGCTTCTGGTGTCTCTACCATGTCGAATGTCCCGGATCTAAAAGATGTTGAGACTATGGGACACCTTCTTGAAAACATGGGCGCTGAATTTTCGGCTTCAAATTCCTCTGTGACGGTAGATACCACTGCTATGAATGGTATGACGGCACCATATCATCTGGTTAGAACCATGCGGGCTTCGGTGCTTGTGCTCGGGCCGCTTCTGGCCAGGATGGGGAAAGCAATTGTCTCACTTCCCGGTGGGTGCGCTATTGGTGCCCGTCCGATAAACATTCACCTTGAAAGCCTTCAAAAAATGGGTGCGGATATTGTTTTGGAAGATGGTTATGTAAAAGCCTACGCATCACGTCTTCACGGCGCTCATATAAGTTTTGATATCCCCACTGTTACCGGTACTGAAAACCTGA
Source organism: Nitrospirota bacterium (assembly GCA_027021335.1). Taxonomy (GTDB): domain Bacteria; phylum Nitrospirota; class Thermodesulfovibrionia; order SZUA-242; family SZUA-242; genus JALUUO01. Next base: position 8,423 of record JALUUO010000062.1, on the reverse strand, counting down.
TGATGGCAGCCACATTGGCTGATGGCGAAACTGTTATAGAAAACGCAGCATGCGAGCCGGAGGTAGTTGATCTTGCTGATTCTCTTCAGAAAATGGGGGCGAAGATCGAAGGTGCCGGGACTTCAAAGATTCGTATTTTTGGGGTGGATGATCTGAAACCTGTCTCACATTCGGTTATTGCAGATCGCATAGAGACTGCAACCTTTATGGTTGCAGCGGCAATAACAGGAGGGAATCTGTTCATCAGAGGAGCAAGACCGGATGACTTGAGATCTGTGATAGAAAAACTATGTGAGGCCGGGATCAGTGTATCAGATGATTCTCCTGATGGAATACGTGTTTGGTCTGACGGAAAATTACAGGCTGTGAACTTTAAAACTATGCCGTATCCGGGTTTTCCGACAGATATGCAGGCTCAGTTGATGACTCTTTTATCTGTTGCCGAAGGTACCAGTATAATCACGGAGAGTATTTTCGAAAACAGGTATATGCATGTGGCCGAACTGGACAGGCTGGGTGCTGAAATAAGAGTTGATGGTGCTGTGGCCATGGTAAAAGGAGTGTCGCGGCTTCGTGGGGCTCAGGTGATGGCGACAGATTTACGGGCAAGCGCCTCATTGGTTCTGGCCGGTTTGGTGGCAGAAGGTAAAACAACGGTATGTCGTATATATCACCTGGACCGGGGCTATGAGGCAATAGAGAAAAAACTTTTGGCTGTAGGTGCAGATATTGTGAGGGAAAAGGATTAGTGAAAAAAGACAACACCGACCTTGTAGAGATATTTACCGATGGTGCTTGCAGCGGGAACCCAGGTGTGGGTGGATACGGAGCGATTCTCCGATACAAGGGGCAGCAAAAAGAACTCTCCGGGTTTGAGGCTGAAACGACTAATAATCGAATGGAACTTATGGCTGTGATCCGTGCTCTTGAGTCGTTAAAACGGTCCTGCCGTGTTTGTGTCGTTACCGACTCCAAGTATGTAGTAAAAGGCATAACCGAGTGGATTCATAACTGGAAGAAAAATTCCTGGAAGACATCAGGAAAGAAGGACGTTTTAAACAAGGATCTCTGGCTGAATCTCCTTAGGCTGACGGAAAAATATGATATTACCTGGCAATGGGTGAGGGGGCATGATGGGCATTCAGAAAATGAGAAGTGTGATCGTCTGGCACGGGAGGCGATAAATAAGTGCAGAGAAATGAGGCTCAAGTGAACTTCTTTGTGGAAGTCAGCCGGGAAGATGTAAGTAGAGAAAAGAGAAAGGCCCGTGAACTTCGCCGCACCCAGTGGTGGAAACGGAAGTGTGAACAAGGTCTGTGCCACTACTGCGGCGGCAGTTTTTTATCGGAGGCCCTGACAATGGATCATATGGTTCCGATAATCCGGGGGGGGAAGACCACAAAATCCAACTGTGTACCTGCCTGCAAGGGGTGTAACAACAAAAAGAAACATCTTTTGCCGCTAGAGTGGAATGAGTACCTTTTGCGACTTGATAATGTCTCCGAAACCCTCTAGAAATAAAAGCTAAATAGCTTATTAATTTGTTTAAGTACTTGCTGGCAAAGGCCGAATAATAAGGTAGGAAAGCTCGAAGTTAGACATGGAAAAATCCGGCACAAATGAAGAACGCAGGCGAAGCCGGCGTGTAAGGAGAAGACTGAATGCTTCGCTCTTAGGTACTGGTAATAGAAACATCTATGCCCGGACTGTGGATGTATCGTCTTTCGGTTTTAAGCTTATGCTTGAGCCTGGATTTGCTGTGGCTCCTGGTGATAAGTACAAGGTATCATTTAACGAGATAAACTCGGTCTCTGATGTTTGTGTTGTTTGGGTTAGCAGTCGTTCGGACTGTGTGTTTGTGGGGGTTGAGAAGGTTCTTCCCAGGCAGGGCAATATCAGTACAATCAGCCTTACCGAGCTTCTTTTTACTTTGATGGACCGTAGAGTTTCAGGAGAACTTAGATTTACCCGTGGTTCCACGATTAAGAGTATTTTTATTGATATGGGTGATATTGTGTTTGCTGATTCCAACCAGGAGTTCGACACTTTTCCTGCGTTACTGGTTAGGGCGGGTAGAATAAGTCAGACAGACTTCGACAATGTGTGGGATGCGCACATGAGGTCACCAAATGAAAACATGGATAAATTTCTTTTGGAGTTCGGATGTTTAAATGCTGACGATATTGCAGGAGCCGATATCTTTAGAACTAAGGAAATAGTTAAGGGAATCTTTGGCTGGTCCGAGGGCGAATTCGAATTCTTAGAAGGCCGACGTCCACCTGTGGAAAGCGGTAAGCTTGATGTCAGCAATGCTGATCTTATTGTTTTCGGAACTCGAATGATTTCGCTGGGTCGCCTGAAAGAGATGTTGTCGCCTATAATTGATATTCCACTGTCCGTCAGTACTGATCCATTACACCTGTTTCAGAGTATTACTCTTACAGAAGATGAAAAAACGGTGTTGAAGCTCGTAGATGGCAGAACATCTATCCGTCAGATTATGAATGGTTGTTCACTGTCCGAGGAGACGGTTTTGAGGGCGGCCAGTGTTCTAACCGGTTCCTATCTGGTAGAGCTTGGAGAATCCATTCCTGAAAGCGAAATCCCCGAAAAAGATTCGACTTCAGAAGTGACAGAGATCGAGTCCCGAATCGATAGGATGCATTTTCAGCTTGACAGTAAAAATCACTACGAAATTCTGGGTGTGCCGACGTCCGCAGGTTACGATGAAATCAGGAAGGCATATTATTCCATGGCCAGGGACTTTCATCCGGATCTGCATCACCGGCTGGGCAAGGGCTATGAGTCGAAGCTGAACGATATATTCAGCAGGGTAAACGATGCGCATGATCTTCTGTCTGATGAGTTAAGACGTAAAAAATACGATGAAACACTCAAAGCAAAACGCCTGGAAGCCGTATCATCAGTTAAAAAGGGGCAGGGCTATAAACAGTCTGCAGATGATCTTTACAAGTGGGGAAATATAAAATACGGCAAAGAGGATTTTGCTGCAGCGGCAGAGATGTTTCGTATGGCTGCGCGGCTTGAGCCGGAAAAGGGGCTCTACCACTTTGCCGCCGGCAAGGCGCTTTCCCTGGTGCCGAAAAGGCTGAAAGAAGCAGAAGAGTGTTTCCTGAAGTCTATAGAAAAAGAGCCGTACAATTCCAGATATCTTCTGGAGCTCGGTAGACTTTACCTTAAAGCCAGGCTGCCTATACGCGCTAAAAAGATTTTTAAAGAGGTTCTTAATATGGATCCGGACAGTGATGCTGCCCGGCAAGGCCTTGCAGCCGTGAACAAAGTTGTGGCAAAACGGTGACTTTGCCAAGGAATCGTTTGTAACAAGCCCTAACTTCAGGTGGTTAGGTTGAAGCTTGCCGGAACAATATGATTAAGGCCCATAGAGTCAAAGACACCTGTTCATCCGGTTTTACACTTGTAGAGCTTGCTGTTGTCATGGTTATTATCGGTATCGTGGTCTCGATAATTGCTACGGTGCTGCCTTCGCTTATTCAAACCACAAAAACCAAAAAAGCACGTGCTATCCTTGAAAAGATGGACCATGCGCTGGAAGGCTACAGTATTGCCAATCACCGTCTTCCCTGTCCGGACCGTGACGGCGACGGAGCTGAAGATACGCCTTGTACGGGGATAGACAGTGCCGGTGAGCTTCCTTATATAACCCTTGGCCTTTCGAATAATCTTGATGCTTGGCAGCAGCCTGTACGGTACGCTGTGTATGATGATTTGAGTATCTCTTTTGCTGATGCAAACACTTTCTGCACAGCTATAAGCAGCTCTATTACAGCCGTGTTTGACATAAACAAGATTTATACAACAACAGCTGAACCGTGCACTGGTGCTGGTTCCTCCAATTCTAGTAACCAGGCCTACGTAGTTGCAAGCGGCGGCCCCAAGGATCTTGATGCCCAGAACGGTTTTTTTGATGAATGTAACGGCTTGGTGGGTACCGGTTTTAACATGCCTGGAAAGATCCAGTCGTTCACGTATGACGATATCGTCAGGGCCTTTTCACTAAGTGAGCTTAACCAGGTAAATTGTATCGGCGGTGGCGGCGGCGGTGGAGGAGGAGTTGGCACGGAAAACTGCAGCAACGGCACTGATGATGATGGCGATCAGCTCATTGACTGCGCAGACCCTAATTGTGCCGCAGACCCTAACTGTACTGCCGCTCCCTGTGTAACCATCGTTCAAAGTACGATACCAAACACCGTAATAGGCGGAACTCTTTCTCACACATTTCAGGCCAACGGCGGCGAATCGTATCCACAGTACTACTGGTCACTTGAGTCTGTTCCTGCAGCGTTGGCCGGTAAAATCACTATAAATTATTTGTCAGGACAGATAACCGGAACATTGGATGTATGCTATACCGACTCTCCCTACAACATAACAGTTCGAGCAACGGACCGTACTCCCGCATCGTCAAGCAGTTGTACCTATGATTACGACGAGGCGAACTTTGAAATCAGTGTTATTCAGGGAACGTTGACCATAAGGCCGACCACAAGTGAACTGCCTGATCCGGATTTATATGTAGTTTCATCCACTTTTTCCAGGCAGTTCAGTGCTGATGGTGATTACATGGGACCGTTCACCTGGTCGATTGCAGACTGGGGAGCAGGAGATCCTGGAGGTTTTCAGATAGACACGCTTACTGATTCTCCTGCTGTTGCGGATTTCTGGAAGAGTAGCAGCTCCGGTGTTTACGATAATACGGTTACCATAAGAGCTGTGGACAATGGTTGTCCTGCCAACGAGGTTTCCGCAACCTATGGAATTGAAATAACTTCGTCTGGTGCAGCTGCTCCGTACTCCGAGGGGCTGGAGGCGGAGTGGCGATTTGATGAGTGCACAGTCTGGAGCGGAACAAGTTACGATGTAGCAGATTCTCTTGGTGACCTGATGCACTATGGCCGTGCCGAAGGTGGTCTTAATGCGAGTCATAGCGGCAAAATATGCCGTGCTGCATCGTTTGACGGTGCTGATGATAAAATTGTGAGTGATGTTCTTACCGGCAGCGATATCATGGTTCTAAGTAACCAGGTAACCTTGGCCGCTTGGTTTAAGTCTCCGGGGGGCGGCGGTAATTACCCCAGGCTGATCGAGTTTTCGGATGCGGCCGGCAGTGCCGGCTGGAGTACGGCTTTGTGTTTCGATTCATCCTACTATCCGCCTGAAGGAGCACTTCGTGCCTGGGTTGCAGATGAAAATACTGGTACACGTGGCGGACAGATAAGATACACAGCCGAGCTTTATAATGACAACAAGTGGCATCATGCAGTCTACACTTATGACTCGATTAATGGTGCAAAACTTTATGTTGACGGCGTGTTGAAAGCAACTGCCACTGATAATTTAACCAGTGATATTCATGATGCCGAGACATTTGTAATAGGGGGGTACTACCCTAATACAAACAACGGGTTTAATGGTCTGATCGATGAGGTGATGGTATTTAAGCGGGAATTGACCGAGAAAGATGTGGTCGACCTATACAATATGACCAGGTCTTCGTGCCCGGGATCTTGTTATACAGGGGCGGTTTCGGATTTCAGGATGGAAAACTTTCCATGGAGTGGAACGGCAGATGAAGTGGTGGATTCCGGTACCGGAGTAAGTGCTGGTGTTGCCGGTTCGCGCGGCTCCGGCTCTTTGCCTGTTCAGACAACCCCTTCCGGCGGCAGGGTATGCAGGGCCGGAGTTTTTACACGCGTGGATGCTAATAACGGAGGATACCTGGATCATGGAGATCCGCCTGACGGCGATCTCGATCCAGATGCAGACAGGTGGACGGTCTCCGCCTGGATCAATTGGGACGGCTCATCCAGCGAAAACATTATTTATAACAAGGAAAACCTCTACGAAGCCAGGGTCAATGGCGGCTACCTACAGTACGCATGGCAGCCGTACTGGGTATGGACCGGCGGCACTAGTTTTTCTGTCACCCAGGATACCTGGATTTATGTAACCACGGTGTATGACGGAGTACAGCAGATTCTCTATAAAGATGGTGAGGAGGTTTTCTCCAGAGATCAGACTGGCGCTATAGGCGGTAACTCAAGCAGATTTTTGATCGGGGCCAGGGGCAGTGTCAGTCCCCGTAATTTTTTTGGCGGCATGATAGATGAGTTGAAAATATATAACCGTGCCCTGGCTGAAAATGAGATCAAGACGGATATGGAGGCAACCAGGGACTGTTCTGCTGACTCTGTAGTAATTACCAGCACGGCTATGGACCCGGCAGTCATAGGTCAGACTAATTACAGTTTTACCCCTGCTGCAACCGGAGGAACTTCCCCCTATGGATGGGAGCTTGTTTCTTCGGATATTCCAGGTATTTCTATGGATAACTCTGTAACCGGTCACCTTTGCACCGGTTCCGGATGCAGTCCGGTTCAGACAACTGTTATTGATGCCTGTGCCGGCACCCATAATGTTTTGTTGCGGGTAACTGATGCCGGCAGCCGCATGGACGAGGTGGCGCTGCCGGTTAATATATCTAACGGTACGCTAAGTGTTACACCTGCTCCTGCTGCTCTAACCTGTAACTCTTCCACATGTTACTGGGACTTCACGGTGAGCGGACCACGGTTAGGTGAGATGGAAAACTGGCAGATAAATTGGCTGGGCACTGATCCGGGTGGCTTTGAAATTATTAAAACCGGTCCAGCTACAGCCAGGTTCCGTAAATCCGGCATATCCAGCACGATTACAACTCAATTTTCTCTCTCGGTCCGCGATGCAACATGCATTGACAACGATGTAACGACCGGTTTCTATACGCTTGAGGTTACCAGTGATGGAAGCGACTCCCCTTATTATGCCGGTATGGTGGGAGAATGGAGATTGGATGAGTGTTCGTGGAACGGGACAGCCCTTGAGGTGAAAGATTCAAGCGGTAACAATCTGGACGGTACTGCCCAAAATGGAGCGCAGACCACTGAAGCCGGTAAGCTCTGCAAGGCCGGGTTTTTTGATGGAACAAATGACTACGTCAGTGTTTCTGATGATCCTGCTATGCAGCTTACGGCTCCCCTTTCTCTTGCCTTGTGGGTAAGGGTTAATAACAACCCGGCAAGCTGGGCGCGGCTTGCAGGCAAAGGGGATTCCACCAACCGTAACTACGGTCTCTGGCTGCGCAACGACGGTCTGATACTTTTTCAAATATACTCAGACGGTGGTAACGGTAATCTTTATTCAAGCGTATCCGTAAGTGACGGCAACTGGCATCATGTGGTTGGAGTATACGACGGAGTAACCATGAAGATATACATAGATAATGTAGAGCAGGGATCACTGAATTACTCGCAAATACCACGTACATCTTCTGATCCATTCACAATAGGTTGTGCCTGGAGCGGCTCTTACTGCCTGGACGGCAGGGTGGATGAGGTGATGCTGTACCAAAAGGGTCTAAGTACAATAGATATAGCCCAGCTTTACAGCCTTGGCAGTTCCTCCTGCACGGGCGGCTGTTATACCGGAGCAGTGGCTGAATACCATATGGATGAATTTGCCTGGAGCGGCACACCTGCTGCCGATATTATCGATTCTTCAGGCAATGGTTACGATGCAGAGAGCTACAATGGAGCGGACACAACGGCTGGCGGTCAACTCTGCCGTGGCGGCTTGTTTGCGGATAATGATGACAGGCTAAAGCTGCCTTATCAAGCTGTTGATACACTTCAGAATTTTGCTGTGACCGCCTGGATAAACAGCAGCAAAACCGGTCAACAGGCGGTCATTTCAGGGGCAAATGCTTCACAGAATAACGAACTTCTTCTGTTTTTACCTAACAGCACAACAATAAATACCTATCTAAAGGGGCCGAATAACAGTTACATCTTACCTGCGTCTATAGCCGACGGTTTATGGCACCATGTTGCCTGGATGAGAGAAGGCGTCCAGGAATGGGTCTACTTGGACGGATTGTCCCTTGGCGGTGGCTCGGTTTCATCTACTGCAATCGATATTTCTCCAGACGGTCTCTGGTTGACCTCTGAACAGGATTCCGTGGGCGGAGGCTGGGATGTTAACCAAGAGTTCATAGGAATGATAGATGAGGTCTATATCTTTAACAGGGCATTATCAGAAAGCGAAATCACAGCAAATATGCAGACAAGCAGAACATGTCCATAGGGCTGTTTTCACAATATATTGAAAAGTTTGAGTTGCATTTATATATGTTCATGACATTTTCTTGAGCATGTCTTTGAGCATGCTTCACATCCGATACAGTTTTCCGGGTTTGAGACAGACATAACTTTATTTCCCATATCGTCACCATAATCATCATCCCCTTCAAAGGGTTTGTCTATCAGGGCAAGAACATCTCTGCCGCAAACTTTATAACACCGTCCACATCCCAAACATCTATCGGGATCAATTGATTCAATAAA
>JALUUO010000061.1 GCA_027021335.1 Nitrospirota bacterium | reverse complement strand
TTGTTCTGAGTACAGCTCAAAAGCTGCTCCGCCAGTATCAGGACATCCACCGGCCAGAAGCACTCCGGGCGTGGATGGCGTACATGCGCCTGTCCGGCCACAGGGCGGCAGTTCAGCAAGCACTCGGCCCATTTGCTCGGGAATCGCGTCCCGACCGCACACAGCGCCAAGAAGCGCCCCGCAGATGGCTGCGTTGGTGTCGGTGTCTCCGCCTCTCATGACGGTGTCCACTACGGCTTCCTCCAGGTTCGAGGTATGGAGAAGCTGCCACAAGGCGTTCCGGAAAGCGATCAAGACCCATCCCTGCTGGTGGACGTAATCTGTGGGCGGTGCTTCTGCAGCACCGGTGATCGCCTCCATGAGTGAGTCGTCCGCGTCCATCTCGTCGGCCCAGAGCACGATCTGTTCGTGGAGGTCATGGGCCCCAATTCCAGTCCGAATGGCATGGGCAATCGCCATCGCGAACAGTGCGTTGGCCTGCCGGCAGACCGGAGGGGAATGAGTCAGCGCGGCATCCTGTTTCGCCCACTCAGCAACCTGCTGAAGATCATGGTTCGCTCCGAAAATGCCCAAGGGACTGATCCGCATCATGGCACCATTGGCCTGGCTGTCAGGGTTGGGTCGACCGCGAAGCCCACTTGAGACAGTCATGCCACAGTCAAAAGGGCCGGAATCAAGCCAGTAGACGTAAGCTTTTCGGGCTTCCTCCGGGTCGTATTTCCCTTGGCCCACCAGCATGCGGGCCAGGAGCAACGCCATCTCGGAATCATCTGTCGGCTGGCCGGCAATGGTGTTCCAGGTCCCACCATCAACCAGTTCCCGGACACCATTCGGGTACTCCTGTCGAATCTGCTCCGGTGTCTGAAACTCCACCAGGCTGCCGAGTGCATCCCCGGCAAGCTGGCCGAGGAGACAGCCTTGGGCGCAGCTAATCCGCATGAGGAACCTCCAGGACTTGCAGGAGCTGCGATCTGATTTCCTTTGCATCCGCTCCGAGATCAACGGTAGCGAACCGAATCTCATGTCCCTGAATCACTACCGACTCATTGACCATGCCTCCAACGGATGGGTGAAGGAGCAAACCCGAGGCGTTTGCAGTGAGGGGGTCTCCATTTCCTTCTTGGGATCTTAGATAGGCGTATATCTGATAGATATATCCGCTCCGCAGCGTTTCTTCTCTGTACCAGCCTCGAGTAACCACCGAATTGAACTTTGTGTCGATAACAATGCGCCGCCCAGCGCTTACGTGATCCAGAACGATATCGGTTCGCATGGATGGGAGGATTTTATCGATTCCCGGACTCCTGCTATCGATGAGCCAGTCAATCGTCTTCCCAGCATCAACGCGCCATCCTTGTCTGGAGAGCACAACATCGTAAAATCCGGCAATGCCTTTCTCGTAGAGCTTCCGAATCCATGTGATTTCTCGATCCGGAAGGGAAAGATGTTTGGTGCCTGCCGCCTCTGTCGGCAATGCCAAGTTGAAGGCAAGATGCGCTGCAGACACCATTTGCTGATCATCTGCATCATGTCTGTCAAAGCGATCAACAGACACTTCGCTTCGGCCGGGGCGCTCCCCTGTAACGCCCATACGTCTCAAACTCGCAGCAATGGATCTGCATCGGTGAGCAAGCGCGTTACGATGGACTATCTTGGAGATTTCTTCGAGGGCGGCTCGGACGAAGCGATTTCGGGCTGTGTCGACCGTCAACTCGTCAAAGCGACAAGCCACCTTCCCACGATCAAGCAATTGATGTCGCTCTGTGTAAAGAAGGTTGATGCGTCCGCGAACATGCCCAAGTACTGCCTCACGAGACTGATACCCAAAACTCAGGTTACGCTTTAGACGACGCTCAACCTGTCGAGACAGGATTTCAGCAACCAAATCTGGGATGTCGTCAGGATTGTCTTCAACAGACACTTTCGCGCTGTCGATATGCCTGAAGAGCTCAGAGGCGTAAAGCATGAGCAGCCACAGGTTTCGCACGGGGATACGCCCAATGTGCCCAATCTCTTCAGAAACGCCTGTAGTCAGATTGGCTGCCGCGACCGTCATAATCAAAACCCTTCAAGCAGGCGTTCCCTGGCTCTCTGCGACTTATCAAGCGCATCAAACCAGTATTCATCGAGAAGCGGTCCGATCTCTGTATCAACGACTTGGCGGAACCATTCGCGGGCATCGCTAATAGGAATGCCGAATGGGGGCGTGACATAGCTGTGACCCACGCGGAATTGAGGTCCGAGGCTTGTGTCGGCCGAGATTTCGTTATTCAAAATATTGAGCCGTTTTTCGATCTCAACGAGGATTTCAGAATCAATCCCACACTGGGACTGAACCCAATCGCGCCAGGGCTTGCCGAGGGTAGGCTCCAGATCGATGAAAGCAAAGCGACGGCGAAGCGCCAGATCGACAAGCGCAAGCGAACGGTCAGCAATATTCATTGTTCCAATCACGTAGAGATTGTCGGGGATGAATACGCGCTCGTCATCGGATCGCCTGTAGGAAAGCTCCAGCGCTTCATTGGGCGTTCTCTTGTCTGCCTCCAGTAGGGTTAGCATCTCTCCAAAAATCTGCGCTGGATTCCCGCGATTGATTTCCTCGATGACGATGACGTGCCTTGCTGTGGGCTCTTTCGCTGCCGCCTTCATCATCTCAACAAATGGGCCATCCACCAGTGTGAGTCTGCCGTCACCGGCGGGACGCCAGCCGCGCACAAAATCCTCGTAGGAAAGGTTGGGATGAAACTGAACTGCTCGGACCTTGCTGTCATCGCGTTGTCCCATCAGAGCGAATGCCAATCGCTTGGCCAACCAAGTCTTCCCGGTTCCCGGCGGCCCCTGGAGGATCAGGTTCTTTTTGGTGCGCAGTCGTTCGAGAATCTTTTCGAGTTTTGGTCGAGCGATGAAACACCCATCCGCCAAGATGTCATCCACGGAATATGGTTCGATTGGAGCCGCAGTAACTCCCGCCTCAGGTGCGGCATCGGCCTCGTCTTCCTGGGCATCGGGGTCCGTGGCATTCGGGTGTGCAGACGTCCCGCTGTCTTTGAAAAGCCAAGCCGCAAGCGAAAGTTCCGGAAATGAGTGAACCGGGTAAGCGTCCTCTTGGAATCGGGCTTCAAGGGTGTCCAAGATGGCCAGATAATCGCTCGCATTACAGCGCCCCTTCGGACCGTTGAAACCAATCTGGATATTGAGCTTCTTGCTGATATAACGCTGGGACTGGCTATCAAGAGTCGGAAAATTCCAGGGACGAATCCAGTAAAGCCCCATTGTGAGATTCCAACCCACGCCATAGCGTTGTGTCGCGTTGTCGTATGCGGCGATAAAAGCAGATCGAGCATCCGCATCGTCCGATTCAGCGAAAGTTATCGCTTGGGAAAAGACTTCCCAAAGTATGTCGATGTCGTCAGTTTGCCGCTTGTGGTCGAAGCCGAAAAACCATGACTTCTGATTGTTGAGGATCGGAATCCCCTCAAAGGAGTCCGGAACGGCCTCGGACACGCCGAGCAGATTGGCCAGCTCACTCGCGATGGCCTTGCGGTTAGCGTCTGTAATCCCCCGGTTGAATATGCCCATTGCTGTAAATGGGCAAATGTCCTTCAGGGGACCAGAAGTGCCGTCAGCAAATTGATCCTGCAGGTTGGACAGACCGTCGACCTTGGAGGCGATTGAGTGAATCCCGGCAATCAGCTCGTCTCGCTTGTCTTTGAATGTGAGGAGCCTGTCAGCAACGGCCTCGTAGAACCGGGTCCACTTGAAACGGCGCTTATCGGCAGCGCTGTCGCCGAATCGCTCACGCCAATAGGGGGCGTTGCGGAACCGGTTGATGTCTTGTGGCTTTTCCTCGAAAGTGAATCCGATCAGCGCATCGGTGGTCCAGTCGCCCGGCAGAACCCTCCAGACAGTGCTTCGGTTTGTGTAGAAGTACCACTCCCGTGGAGGATCGAAGGGTTTCCAGTCGACCTTCAAGGTGCGGCCGTCCCAGAGGTTTTCCTTTACGGTTCCAATGGCCTTGATCGCCATGACTGACACGGTTTGACCCCGGTTATCAAAAGGCAAATCATGCTTGCGTGTGTAAGAAGACTTAATTGCTATACGGTCACCCGGCTGGATCGATCTCACAGCATCAAGATACTTGTCCTGATACCCATTCTCCCAGATTCCTTCTTCAAGAAACCTCGGGGTTTGGTCATCGGTCCCACCGTAAGAGGCTCCAACAAACCAGCACGCTCGGGCACCAACTCCCTCTGGCTTTGCATTCATATTTCTTCCTCTCTTACCTCTTCTGCTGGTTTAGCACCTTCCCGTTTGGCGCATACCGGTCCGCTACAGAGCGCATCCCCGGCAATCTGACCGAGGATGCAGCCTTGGATTCGGGAGAGCATCCCGGTATCAAGAACCTTGAGGCAGATTTGTGTCGTCGCTATCATTCAAACTCCTTACAGACCCAATCGTCCCGCTACATCCTCGAAATCCGGGGCTTCAGCATAAAGCTTCTCGAACTCGGCACGGGCGCGAGACTTCTGCCCCAAATCCTCGTAGGCCAGAGCACGTTCGTAACGTAAGGCACGGAGCAAATCATCGGAACGATCTTTCTTGCGGCGCAGGGCGGCTGTTAATGTGTCCCGGGCCGCGGTTGCCAGACCGAGGTGCCGAAGGGCTTTAGCTTTGTAAAGCATCAAAGCTGTGTGGATAGGCGTCTCGTTCTCGATGCCCTCGGCCAACCGTACAACCTTCTGGCAGACGTTCTTATCGCCCGGATGAGCGTTCAGCAACAGCTCCGCAAGAGACAACTTCACTACCACATCGTTAGGCTCGAGCCGCTGTAGTCTTTCCAGACAGGCAATTGCGTCCTGCCAGTGCTCCTGACGTTGGTAGACCTCCACAAGGCCCAGCAGCACGCCCCGCAGATCCGGGCCCACGTGCGCGGATATCTCGTCTGTGATGGGCAGGCTCATGGTGGCGGAGATGCCGTATTTGGAGAAATAACGGCCCAAGCGGTTGTGTTTTTCGACAGCCCTTGCCAGGTAGTTCGCAGCTTCTTCCAGCCGCTCCCTCTTGAGTGCCAGGAAGCCAGCGAGGTACGCTCCGTCTGCCAGATGAGCGGCTTTCTCGAGGTGTTCGAGGGCCTTCTCCTCATTGCCGAGGACCAACTCCCGGCAACCGTCCACCAGAGCTTCCTCGTCGTCCGGTGTGACGAGCCGCTTGAAGAAACCCAGAGTCAGGCGATCTTCCCCGCGGACGGTTGGGGCGGCCGGAGCAGAGTAGGATGCGCTTCTCCTGCCGCCTGACCTCCCGCTTGGAAGGGTTGTGGTGTAAAATAGCCCCGTTCCCGGAATACCCACCGTCGCACGTTTGCCTCGGGAGCCAACGGTGAACTTCGCACCTCGTGGTCCGAACGAGAGCGATCCACCCGATTTGCTCAGGTTCAGGGTCACTCCAGGTGCGATTTTGATTCTTCTCCAGAAACGGAATCCCATTTCAGATTTCCTTACTGCATACCATATGGCCTGTATTGTCTTCTACCTGCCATAACTCCTCGTGATGCTCAGTTTTCCAGAAACTCAGCGAGTCTGTCCCAAAGTCCGGTGAAATCTGCTTTGAGTTCGCACTCCCATACGATGAAATAGTTCCAGCCATCTGCAATCAGATCTTGATAGTTTTTTTGATCGCGTCTGACATTCTCATTGATCTTTTTTTTCCAGAATTCTCTGTTTGTCCGGGGCCACTTGAAATACCTGCAATCATGTTTATGCCAGAAACAACCATGCACAAAGACTGCCTTTTTTTGCCGGGGGAAAACAATATCGGGTTTGCCTGGCAGATCTTTCCGATGAAGTCGATATCTGTACCCCCGCGACCACAGCCATTTACGAACCAACAACTCCGGTTTCGTGTTTTTGCCTTTTATCCGGGACATGTTGTAGCTTCGTTGTTCCGGCGAGTGAACATCCATTATTCTGTCTCCCCGGATAAGAAAACCACCTCATCAATTATTTTGTTACGTTCGATGTCAGGTTGACCCTGACGGGCATAATAGGAAGAAAAACGGGACAATATATCTTTCACGAAGTGCGGGGAGATCTGAATGTGCGGCTCCTCAAAATTTTTTCTGCATTCTTTTTTGCTTAAAGCAGATAATTTTCTGAAATTAACAAATCCACCGGAAAAAAAAGACGTTTTGGGGAGCCAATGATGATAGAGAGTATATCGATTCGTAAATGCAGCATTTAAAATAGATTTTTTTCTATCTATTTTCTCCTCTGGGGTTATTGTATTATCCTCATCAATTTTCTTAAATCTGTACCCATAAACCTTTTGCTCCATGTCAATTCCAACTAAAAGAATCCTGTCTGTATTTATTTGTCCGCCATTTCTGACGACCAGATCACAGGACGGACTTAATACCACATAAAGGTCTTCGCCCTCCCTTTTCCTTACAATGCTTCCCGTCTTCAAACCCTTCGAAAGTGGCGGAAAAATATAGACTTCCTCCGGGAAACATTGATCCTCATCGTCATCAAGAATCTGTACAAGATGATTAAGCGTGAAACGCAGTAATGCCTTCTCGGTTCTTGACGGATCTGCTTTCCCATAGATTTTCCAGTCCGTTAACTGGGGCAACAGATTCTTCAGGAACACTTCATTCAGCGTCTGCTCTATCTTTCCCCTTCCTCCCATGATCCTCGTCAGGCCTGTATTATAAATTTCAAAAAACACATCCAGTATGTCTTTTTGGTAATCTGCCTCACCTTTTTTCAGAACCTTGACCAAATCAGATTTTTCTTCCTCACCTATGCTGTCTGGTGTCCCCGTGAGAATAATCACAGGTATTCTGAAAAAAGAATCTTTGATTTTTACCAAAACATCTTTTCCTCTGTCATCACCATCAGAAAATTTGAGGTCAACAATTGCGCCATCGAATGAACCGTCTATTTTATCAAGAGCGTCATCAACCGTCTTGCATTCTATCAATTCAAATGTCAGATCGACGCCTTCATCATTTTTCTTCTGTTGATAAGTTTCAACAGAATCCCTGCAAACCTTCAAATCCGATTCGGCGTCCTCAACAATCATCAATTTGATCTCAGGCATGATTAATTCTCCGACTTCGGTTGCAATCTGAAAAATGCACCACTTTCAGACTCGAAAGCCT
Organism: Nitrospirota bacterium; assembly: GCA_027021335.1. Lineage (GTDB taxonomy): Bacteria > Nitrospirota > Thermodesulfovibrionia > SZUA-242 > SZUA-242 > JALUUO01. Next base: position 3,105 of record JALUUO010000061.1, on the reverse strand, counting down.
TCAGCTCAAGTCCATTCCGGGTGGATGCCTCACCGGCAATAGCCAGTCCGAGCCCCGTACCATCTGGTTTGGTGGAAAACTGAGGCTCAAAAATTACTTCGCTGGCTATGAGCTGTGGTTCTATGCCTGGACCGGTATCCCGATAATCAATGTATTGGAGTTCATTTCCGTCTGTTGCGATGTCGACGGTGATTTCCTTTTTTGGGGATTTTTTTTCATTCATCCAGTAAATACTGTTATCTATCAGGTTGGTGAAAATCGCATAGACATCCTGATGCCAGCATGTAAATCTGAAATCACCGGGACCGTTAACCTTGGCAGTAATACCGACTTTTTTCATTTCCTCGCTGAAGACCTCAAATATTTCCTCAATCGTTCTTCTGAGAGGCAGTGGTCTTCTCCTGCTTCTTTTCCCGGCAGCAAGAGGATCAAGGCGACTGAAAAGTTTCACAAACACATCGGCGTTTTTACCAATACCCTCGGTAATCGGAATAATCTTTGCCAATGTTTCCGGATCTCGCTTCTCCCGGAAGGAATTGAACCAATACTCCAGATTGGGAATTTGATTCTTGAAATAATTTAAAGGCCTCCTGCCTTCATGCAGAATAACATTTATAATTTTTCCCAAAGTTGCCTGTCCCTGATAAACTGCGACAGTCTGTCTGATGTCTTCAGCGATACGATTCTTGTCTTCTTCCTCTTTGCTTATTATCTGGATAATTTCATCTGCCGTTTGTTGGTCCACACCGCGCTTTTTTAACCTGGCACGAATACCCCGCTTCAGTTCATCGAAAGCAAACAATCTTTCCAGCTCCCGCTCCACCTTAAGGGCAGGTCTGCTCAGTCCGGCTCTTTTCCGGTAGTCAAAACGGCGCTCTTCAAGACGGGCAATTACCTCTCGGGAAATTGCTTTCAGTTTTTCAAAAGCAACGTTCTCCCGCAGCCCGTCCCGGGCACTTTTTTCTAGGAGACCAGATTGTTCTTCAGACCGAATCTGTATGTAGCCTATAACCTGATTGGTGCCTAATTTCAGAGACGGATTCTGGACGCGCTGCTCGTTCAGTTTTAACCAGTCAAAGTCTGCATCGCCAAGCGGCCTGATCCGGAAGCCATTTCTGTAAACTCCGATTCCATTATATTCGTTCAGAAGTTGCCTGGCCTGAAGCTTGCCCACGTAATTCCCGGATTCATCTTTAAGTCCTCGTCCGATCAAAGATTCTATGGCCTCCTTTTCCCGATCATAAACCCGGATATCAAAAAACAGTTCTCCACATCCTGTCGGGCCCCCGAAATCAAACGGGATCTTTTCCTCTGTGGTGTTTCTGGCTTTTTGCAGGGAGTAGGTCAGAATTCCCTTCCCATCCGCACCGATCCTGCCGGCAATCCTGTAATCAAACAGATCAAAAAGCGGATATGGTTCCACGTCCTCGTCAATGATTTCTTCCTGGTCTTCAAGAAAATTCTCGATTCTCAGGTGAATCCTGAAAGCATCTTTGGCTTCATCTCCGGACAAAACACTGCTGACGGGAGACATAATTTTCTTCAGCTCAAACCTGAGCTTGTCAAACTGGCGTTGATCCCATTCAGTCAGAAGTTCCCTGCCACCGGTAATTGCCAGGCGCGTTCCGGACGGAAGGTCTGTTTTCCCACTTTCTACAAGTATCTCCACCTCGTCGAGATACTGCGCTTTTTCAAAGCTGGACCACTCAACATAAACTGTTGTTTTTTCGCTATCCGCAACGGTCTCAAGGAGGAGGTCGTCGCCCAGGATTGAAGCTGCGTAACGGCCAACACCCTTTCGTCCCTGCATTATCCGTCCGCCCGGGCTTTTTCTCCTTTTCAGTTTGTCATCTGTGGATGGGACCATCCATTTGTTGATTACGGTATCCCTGGACATTCCGTGTCCATGATCCTCAATTATTATTGAGTAATGTTTCCGGTCTGCTGATGCCTTGAATACGATATTTACATCGGACGAGTCTGCATCGTATGCGTTTTTTACAAGCTCAACTATTGCCGCATACCTGTCCTGTATGAGGTCCCGACCGATGGTAAGAATATGCCTGCCTGCAGGCCTTATCGAATATGATTCTTTTATTTCCACTACCATATCTCACGATTTTTATTTCGAAAAATATTTTTCCTGTGGTAATCAAGAAATTTCTGATCGGGAAGAAAGCGATTTGGTAAAATGATTTGTTTGTCAGCGTAGTTAGTTATTAATTCATGTTGCCTGTTATTCTTGTTAGATTGACGTAATAGAGGTGATATGAGGACTCTGAAATCTTCACTGATTGTAATTAGACCTTTGTCAAATGCTCTGTCGTGTAATGCGTTCAGACAGAGTCCATTTCTCGGGTTAAGGCGACATTTCTCATCTTTTGACCATGGCACAATATGACTTGCAATTAATAAATCAGAAATGGACATTCCTGTAATACAACATGTATTATTGTACGATGATAGTATCATTTTTCTGAAAAAGTTTTGATTTATACGCTTTTTTACAACCGTTTCTTTCATTTCGCCTTTAATATCTTTATTTAGACTGAATTCGACTTTTTCCCCTTTTAAATTCGCCATGCTCATTTCACTTTCAAAAGACATAGCTTCCCAGTTCTCAAAAAATTCATTCCATATTTCCTGATCGAGTTTACTTGAATGAGAGGCACCTTTTCTGGATAGAGATGGATCAAGGCTTGCAAAATTTGCAAGTTTATAGCTTACAGCACCCGGTGTCCTCCCGAGTTGTTTCGCTAACTCTATAATTTCCGGATTCCGGATATGAATTTTACCAAAAGGTGTTTTGCAATAAAGATTAATTGCAAGTATCAATTCTTTTCTCGTCCATGGTTTTCGTATTGTTTTTCTCATGTCATAAACTCAGTTTCATATCCTGCATCGCGGAACAGACGCCTCATATTGTCAAAATAAAGATTACCGTTTTCATCTTTAGCTGACAGGAGGCCTGTTACATTTTCGAAAACAAACCACAGTCATCCCATAGGAAAGCGCATTAAAATTTTGTAAGAGTGTCGTGTTGCAGTCTAAAATGGTTAACCAAACCACAACGAAAGGATAGCCATGAAAAAGACCACAACGCCG
>JALUUO010000060.1 GCA_027021335.1 Nitrospirota bacterium | reverse complement strand
CATATACCACCCGATAACGGCCGAAATAGGTTCTATAAAAATGAGGCCAGGACCCCGAATCTCAACCTTACCCACACCGGCTGCGACTGCTGAAAGCAGAACTATGAAGATTGCCTGGTTCATCGTACCTGCATCTGCCGCGACCTCTTTATATAGGCTTGTATCCAGTTTGGCAGCACGAATAATGCGATCTTTGAAGCCGTTTTTGGAGCCTTGCTTCTCTGTCGTTCCGCCTTCACCTTGAGAGCCTGCAGGTTCAATAAGGGGGGCTAGAGAGGCGCAAGACTTCTGATTGCCTGCTTCCTGGTCCTCTTGGTTAGATTGGCAGCTTTGCTGCGATTGTTTGTTGGTCTCTACGTTCATTTGGCTTTTAGTCTCCCTTCAGTAAAAGCTTTATTAAAAGCCTTTAGTCTGCATTTTATTGAACTATAGCTCAGGGTAATATTATACGTGAACGTGCTATAAAATGAGTTTTTTGCTGAAAAAACGAGCTAGGATGATTTTGCTGATAAACTGGAGCACAACTGATTTTTGAGCTATTAGAACTTAATAGAGGTTAAGGTGTTTCTTAAGAAAATGTGTGCTAAGAGCTTGATACAAAAAGTCTTTTATTGAAAAAACTCAGAGAGGTACGCAGCGGGGTAGGGACTGTCGACCCTTGGATCGGGCCGGCGACAACCCGTCTTCCTAACCTAATAGTTGACGGGGTCGTCTTTAAGCCCTTCCGATGTCCTCGCTGCGTTAATTCCATCCTATCACCTTTTTTAACAATGTCAAGACGGCCGCGACGGTAATTGATTTTCTATTCAATACTAATTTAGAATTAACATTGCCGTGGTATATGCTATGACCGGATATGGGGCAGGAGAGTCTGGGTGTTACCGTGTGGAAGCGCGTTCGGTAAACCACAGGCACCTGGATATTCAACTGAAAATTCCGCCGCCGCTTTACCGGTTTGAGCATAAGATCAAAGATCGCTTAAGACAGAAATTTTCAAGAGGACGCTTTGATGTCTATATAAAACAGAGCTGCCAAGAAACAGCCGGGCTTGCCATTAATTACGTTGCCGCCAGGCAGGTCTACGAAGGTCTTCTCGGCATCCAGAGAGAGCTGGGAGTTTCCGGAACGGTAGAAATATCTACAATTGCTTCTGTTCGGGAGATATTTGAGAACGTCTCGGATGATGATGTGGATATATCACAGGTTCTGGATGCGCTTGAAGAAGCCATGACTCAGCTTGAAGTAATGCGTATCAGCGAGGGGCGGCTGCTGAGGGACGATCTGTCTTCAAGAATAGACAGCATCGGCACTTTTCTTTCCAAGATTCAGGTCCTATCCGGAAGGCATAAAGAGTCGGTTCGTATTGCTCTTCGCGATCGAGTAAAGGAAGCTCTAGGTGAATTGAGTTTTGACGAAGCACGCTTAGCTCAAGAGATTCTTTTTTATACGGATAGGGCGGATATTACGGAAGAGCTGGTCAGGGCTTCCAGCCATATTGAACAATGCAGAGGCTTTCTGAGCGATGGCGGGACAGTAGGGCGCAAACTAGACTTTATGGCTCAGGAGATCTTAAGGGAGGCAAACACAATTGCTTCAAAGGCCGGCCAGTCGGAAATAACATACCTTGTGGTTGAGATCAAGGATCAGCTTGAGAAAGTTCGTGAGCAGCTTCAAAATATTCAATAAATAAAGGAATAATTAATGAAACGACCTGAGCAAATTTCCGCCCTTGTGAATATAGGATTTGGAAATGTTGTCGCTGCTTCACGTGTTGTAGCCATAGTATCACCCGGCTCATCTCCGATAAAGCGTCTAAGAGAAGAGGCTAAGGAGCGAGGTAAACTGGTAGACGCCACGCAGGGGCGCAAAACCCGCGCTATAATAATAACCGACAGCGATCATGTAATTTTGTCGGCGATACAGGCTGAAACAGTGACACAAAGATTCAGTGAATGGCGTCAGTAGATCAATTAAAAAGAGGTTTAATGAAAAATCCGCTGGGTAAACTTTTTGTGATTTCTGCGCCATCCGGAGCCGGGAAAACCACCCTTTGTCAAGAGCTTGTCAGGCATGACCCCCACCTTCATCACCTGGTTTCACACACTACCCGTACACCGAGGCCTGGTGAGCAGGATGGATGTGACTACACGTTTATCAGCCAGGACGAGTTTAGCCGGATGATAGATGCTGACCTGTTTGCCGAGTGGGCTGTGGTTCATGGTAATTATTATGGAACTTCCATGGAACGCATTCAAAAGATTCTCGAGTGCGGTGAAGACGTTCTTATGGATATCGATGTTCAGGGAGCCGGACAGATTCGCAGACGTAACCTTGACGCAACATTCGTCTTTATTTTGCCGCCCTCCATGGAGGTTCTTTCCGGACGTCTTAGAAATAGACGGTCCGATGCTGAAGATGTTATCAGCCGCCGCCTGCAAAAAGCAGCGGAGGAGATACAATGTTACAAGCAATACGATTATCTCGTGATTAACGATGAACTGGGCAAGACGCTGGAGAAACTCCAGGCCATAATCACTGCTGCTCGCCTGGAGGTGGGATGGTTGGATGAAAGATGGATTGCAAAGGAATTTTATTTAAATCCAGGTTAAACGATTTGTTGCAAAAAAATATGCTAAGATTTTGATGCTAAAAGTTTTTTATTAAAAAAATAAAAAAACATACAACATAAGGAGATTGCTTTATGGACATTGTTACCCTTCCGGTAGAGATAGATCCGGCAAAAATCGATAGCCGGTACAGGCTTGTGATCCTGGCAACACAGAGAGCCAAAATGCTCTCTGAAGGACACAAACCTTTGGTTTCAACCAAGGCTGTGAAAGTTTCGACAATAGCTCTGGATGAGGCTCTTGAGGGAAAGCTGGAGGTGCTTACAGGTGAGGAGGCAAGGATTGCGAGGCAAGAGGCAAAGAAAGTTGAAGCCAAGCGTATTGCGGCCGAGGCTGAGCGCCGTGAAGAGATGGGGGCTGAGCTTTCCGCGCTTGAGAAAGACCTTAAATTCTACCTGAACGAGAAAGAAGAAAAAGAGAAGAAAGCCATTGAAGATCTTTTCTCTCCAGGAGGAGAAACGGTCTCAGATGCAAAAAAAAACAAGAAGTAGGCAGATGATTTTGGAGGTTAAGTAGGATGCCTCCTTCAGTAGTTCTTGGCGTGACGGGAAGCATAGCCGCCTATAAGGCGGTTGATATACTACGGCGTATGGCTGGCCGTGGGTACGGTGTTTCCGTTGTTATGACGGAAAGCGCGTGCCGGTTTGTTTCTCCTCTTACCTTCGAGGTGCTAAGCCGTCAAAAAGTCTGCCGTAGCCTTTGGGATGAGCCGCTTAGTCATATAGAACTTGCCGGGGCCGACCTGATTCTGGTCGCTCCTGCCACCGCCAATATCATTGCCAAGGCTGCGGCCGGTGTCGCCGACGATCTTTTAAGTACACTTTTAATAGCTGCTGAGGCTGAAAAAACTCTTTTTGCCCCTGCAATGAACCATCGTATGTTTGGCAACCCTATAGTTCAGGGACAGATTGACCTGCTGGCCGGCCACGGCTTTACGTTTATTCCCCCTGAAACAGGAGACTTGGCATGTGGTGAAGAGGGCATGGGACGTTTGGCGGACCTGGATGAAATTATGTCTTACGCGGACAGGACTCTTAGAGAACACGACATGCGGGATGAAAATGTTCTTATAACGTCCGGCCCTACCAGGGAATCACTTGACCCTGTCCGTTTTATTTCAAATCGCTCTTCGGGCAAAATGGGTGCGGCTCTTGCCAGGGAGGCTTTTAATAGAGGGGCGAATGTTACCATTGTTAGTGGTCCCACGAATAATGCTGATGCATATATCCCTAAGGCAATCAAGTGTGTGAGGGTGGAAACAGCCGGGCAGATGCATCGTGCTGTAATGGAGGAGGCAGGTAGGGCCACAACGGCTGTTTTGGCGGCTGCCGTATCTGATTACGCTCCACGTATCAGCCGTTCCTTGAAGACTCCTAAAAACAGCGAGCCTGAGCCACTTGAGCTGGTTTCAACTCCGGATATACTCATGGAGCTTGGACAGATGGAACGCAGGCCGTTTCTCGTTGGTTTTTCTGCTGAGACAGGACCTTGTACCGATCGTGCTCTGGAGAAGCTGAGATTGAAGAACTGCGACCTGATGGTGTTTAATGATGTGATTGCTGCCGGCGCCGGCTTTGATGTTGATACGAATGTGGTCTCCTTGATAGATCCTTCCGGAAAGGTAAATCCTTTACCGGTGATGTCTAAAGATGCTGTTGCCAGGTCTGTTTTTGACAGGGTACTCGATATGAAGGCGTTACGGGGCCAGCAGTGAGAAGGAAAAAGAAAAAAAAGAAAAAAAGATTAAAAAAAGCGGAAACAAGAAGACTGGATGAAATTCATTTTCAGAAACAAGATGAAACTCCGGTAGTCGAAATTACTACCGAGAGCATGGCGAATGTATATATTTCGCAAGGTCTTTACGATGACGCAATGAAGGTTTATAAAGCGTTACTTTCAAAAGATCCAGGTAATAGATTGATTTTACAGAAAATTGATGATCTTAAACTTCTGATTATGTTGTCAATGGAGAAAGGCCGCTCCAGGACAGGCCGTTTAAGCGATTGAGATGCATTTACCTGACATAAGAGAAAGGTTTAAAAGAGCAAGAAAAGATATTCTTACTTCTGACTTGGATGCCGTTGTAATAACCGGCCTTTCGAATGTACGCTACCTGAGTGGCTTTACCGGTTCCAATGCATTTTTGTTTCTTGCCCGTAAAAGGTCTGTTTTTGTTACAGACGGAAGGTACGAGACACAGGCCGGACGGCAGGTTAGACATATTCCTGTAAAGATAGAATCCAAACCCCTGGCAGAGGCAATTTCCGGCTTAATAGATAAATATAAGGTAAAATGTTTAGGCTTTGAGGCTGCCCATATGAGTGTTGAGACTTACAACACGATCAGGAAACGTCGCGGCCTTAGCCTGAAACCTGTTGGACCAGTGATCGAAAAACTCCGTATGATCAAAAACGATATCGAGATAAAAGCTATTCAAAAGGCTGTAAGAATTGCGGAAAAGGCATTTCTTGAGATAAAACCGATGATCAAGCCATCAGTGACAGAAGCAGAGATTGCTGCTGCTCTGGAATGCGAAATAAAAAAAATCGGTTCGGGCGGGCTTCCGTTTGACGTTATAGTGGCTTCCGGAAAAAACTCGGCTCTTCCACACGCAAGCCGTACTTCCAGGAAGCTAAAGAAGGGTGATTTAGTGGTTGTGGACTGGGGGGCCGAATATAACGGGTACTGTTCAGACATGACGCGCACGTTCATCATTGGTAACGCAACTGGAGAAAAACGCAGGCTCTATGATATAGTCCTCAAAGCTCAGTTTTCCGCAATAAAGTCGGTAAAAAACAATCTGCCCTTGAAAGACGTGGATAAGAGTGCAAGAGACCTAATAGATTCTGAAGGTTATGGATGTTTTTTTGGTCACGGTACCGGTCATGGAGTGGGTCTTGATGTTCATGAACCACCTCGTGTGTCTGCGCGCGGTGACGATATCTCAAAGGAGGGTATGATTTTTACTGTTGAGCCGGGAATTTATGTTCCGGGATTGGGTGGGGTTCGGATTGAGGATATGGTTTTGGTTACTTCCAAAGGGGCGAAGGTTCTAACCAAATTGCCCAGAAATCTGGAAGTTATACAGTAACTTTTGAAAAATATCACTTTTATTCAAAGTAAAATATAGAATTTTTTAAAAAATAAAAAAAATAAATTATGGATAAACACGAACTTAAAGAATTGATTGACCTAATGCATGAAACAGATGTAACCGAGATTGATATTGAGAGCGAGGGGAAAAGAATAAGGATCAAGCGCGGTACCCATTCACCTGTTGGCAAAACAGATCGTGAAGCCGGTATTGAACCTGCCGGAAAATCATTAAGAGAACATGGAATCTCAGAAACGGATAACTATGTCGAAGCTTCCAGTGATGATTCTTACACAAAAATAAAATCACCGATTGTAGGCAGTTTTTACCGTTCGCCCTCTCCTGATGCCCCACCGTTTGTTGAAGTGGGTACTGATGTTACAAAGGGCCAGGTGTTATGTATCATAGAAGCGATGAAATTGATGAACGAGATCGAATCAGATGCGGATGGAACTATAGTAAGTGTTCTTGCCAAGAACGGCCAATCGGTTGAGTACGGCCAGCCCCTTTTTCTTATTGATCCTAAATGATTCCCGGTGACCCTTAATTGACAATGTTCAGCAAAATTCTTATTGCCAATCGTGGTGAAATAGCGGTGCGCATAATTCGAGCCTGCCGCGAGTTGGGCATAAGCACGGTGGCTGTGCACTCTGATGTTGAACGGTCGGCGCTGCACGTTCGTATTGCTGATGAATCCGTATGCATAGGTCCGGCGGCTGTTTCGGAAAGCTACCTGAATATACCGGCGATAATAAGCGCTGCGGAAATTACTGACAGCGAGGCGGTTCATCCAGGTTATGGCTTTCTGTCCGAGAATCCTCAGTTTGCAGATGCCTGCAGAGCATCGGGAATAAATTTTATTGGTCCAAGTGCTGAGAATATCAGAAGCGCAGGGGATAAATCGAGGGCAAGACAGATAATCAAGCATGCCGGTGTGCCTGTTGTTCCTGGCAGTGACGGCCCGATGTCTGATGAAAAGGCGATGATTGCTCTTGTTAAAAAGATCGGCCTGCCGGTAATTGTCAAAGCATCAGCCGGTGGTGGCGGCAGAGGAATGCGGGTGGTGGAACGATACGAGGATCTGAAGCATTCCTTCAATATGGCCCGGAGCGAGGCGCTTTCGGCATTTGGAAACGGTGATGTATATATCGAAAAGTTTATAACCAGAATGCGTCATGTTGAAGTTCAGATTATGGCTGATACCAGTGGGAATATTATCCACCTCGGCGAACGAGACTGTTCTGTGCAGCGCCGCCACCAGAAGCTTATAGAGGAGTCTCCATCCCCTGTCTTAACCGATAGGCTCAGAAGAAAAATCGGTAATCTGGCTATAAAAGCGGCCAAGGCGTTTGATTACACGAATGTTGGTACAGTTGAGTTTATCGTGGATAATGAGAACAATATGTATTTTATGGAAATGAACACAAGGGTACAGGTCGAACATCCAGTGACGGAAATGGTCACCGGTATTGATATCATAAAGGAACAGATCCGACTTGCCTCAGGTCTGCCTCTCAGCAGAAAACAAGCATCTATAAAATTATCCGGCCATAGCATAGAGTGTAGAATTAATGCGGAAGATCCTGATAAATTCATACCTTCTCCAGGTCTTATATCCACGATAATTCAGCCTGGAGGGCCTGGTGTACGAGTTGATACCGCTGCCTACACCGGATGGTCTGTTCCTCCGTATTACGATTCGATGATAGCCAAGCTGATCGTTCATGCGTCTGACAGGAAAGAGGCTATTGCACGAATGCGTCGAGCTCTTTCGGAATTCATTATCGATGGAATACGCACGACCATACCTTTTCACGAACGGGTTATGGCATCATCCCTGTTTCAGTCCGGCCGGTTCGGAGTTGATTTTATAGAACGCTTTAACGAACAGTCTTAAGTTTTCATGCCTGCTCCGTCTCTTAAAGGTCTCTACGCTCTCACAGATGCCAGGCTTTCCGGTTTATCGCACGTTGCTGCAGTCAAAGCCTTGCTTAGGGGGGGAATAAGAATTGTTCAGCTTCGGGACAAGGAAATGTCGTCCCGCCGGTACTACGAAACAGCTTGTGAACTCAAGAAACTATGCGACAAATATAATGCCCTGTTTATTGTTAATGACCGGGTAGACATTGCTATGGCTGCTGGAGCTGACGGTGTTCACTTGGGGCAGGACGATATGCCCCTTGCTTATGCCAGAAAAATACTCGGTCCTGAATTTATTTTAGGTGTATCAACTAGTTCAATCGAGCAAGCCATGGCAGCGCAGGAAAACGGTGCCGACTACATAGGGTTCGGCCCAATATTTCGAACAACCACGAAAGATGCCGGCAGATCCATAGGGCTACAGCCACTGAAAGATGTACGGGCAAAGCTTAAACTTCCAATTGCGGCGATAGGTGGTATAAATCCTGATAATGCTTATAGCGTACTGGAAGCTGGAGCTGATATGCTGGCCGTTGTATCTTCTGTTTTGACTCAGGGCCGTGTCGAAAATCTTGCGCGAAATTTTGTAAAGAAAATTGCCTGTTATAAGTAAACTCCAAACAATCTTAAGACAAAGAAAAGAAAACTCAGTTTTTTTATAGACCGACTCGAATTTGACTTCTAGACAATTTAATATTAAACTAATTAATGTTAAATTGATTGGCGTGATTATTTATGGGCAAAAAAGATATATCAGGACTGGGGTTTAAAAGCAGGGCAATGACAACATTTGTTCAGCTTGTTTGGGCCTCTGAAAGCATTAAAGCACGTTTATTAGGCTTGTTAAATAAATATGGATTGACAGCAAGCCAGTTTGGTGTACTTGACGCCCTATACCATTTAGGCCCTCAGCCTCAGAAGAGCCTTGGGCATCACATACTCAAAAGTGGCGGAAACATGACTATGGTTGTTGATAATCTACAAAAAAATGGTTTTGTTAAAAGAAAGCGGGATGAAGATGACCGGAGAATTATGAATGTATATATTACGAAAAAAGGTGAAAAACTATTCAGCAAAATAATGCCGCTTCATCTTAAATCCGTTGAAGAGGAAATGAGTGGACTTTCATATGAGGAGCTGGAGGAGCTTGGCCGCCTTTGTGTAAAACTCGTCGTTAAACAAAAGGAGGTGGTAGATATGTAGGTTAGTTTTTTTAAGGTATTAGTTCAAGGTTAAATTAATTAACATTAAAAGGAGATGCATGTAATGAATAACCCTATAGTTACCGAACTGAATGCAGGAACATATTACTGGTGCAGTTGTGGAAAGACTGCAACAGAGCCATTTTGTGACGGATCACATGAAAAAACAGGAAGCGGACCTGTTGAGTTTAAGATAAATGCAAGGGAAGAGGTTGCCCTCTGTAATTGTCAAAAGAGCAATAAGCCACCTTTTTGTGATGGGTCGCATAAAAAATAATTTTATGCTGGTTAAGGGGGGAGTGGACTGACGAAAGCCGGTCCATCTCCCCCCCCTTAAGGAATTTCGGGGACGCTGTTGTCTGACTTTACTTACTTACTTACTTACTTACTTACACTTTCGGCTCATTATCTTGGATATTGCTGATGTTGAAACACCCAGGTTTCTGGCGACTTCTGCAAGGGGCAAGCCATATTCTCCTACAAGCTTCTTTGCTATATTGGCCCGTGCCTCTGCAATGACTGCACGGCGGCAACCTGACTTAAGTTCCTTTTTATCAATTCCACTGCTTTGGCATTCTTTCTTTATGGTCTCCTTTATCCTCAATTGTCGCTCTTTAGCCGACAGCATAGGTTTATCGTATGCTTCGGATTCACTTAGTATCCCATGCACAAAGTCGCCGCTTCCAAGTATCCGCTCGTCTGTTAGCTGCCCTTCTTTGCGTCGACGCATCGACAGAACCTCTGACCAGCCGCCAAGTGACCTTATCAAGCCTCCACCTACCAGGTCAGGCCTATTACCATCATCAATACCTGACTTGACAAAATGACGATATACCTTTATTGCATCTTTTTCCTTATTTCCAAACCACTTTAGCACATAATTGCGGTCCTGCCACTTATGTTTTCTTCTGCCAATGATCACGCTATGACCGCAATAGGCATACCTGTCAAGCTCTGAAAGGTTTTTTACCAGCCCGGCTCGCAATGGATTTAAATGAATGTACCGGACAAGCTCAGTAAAGTAGCTGTCTTCATCGCAGACGATAGATTTGTATCTGTTCTGAAACAGGGGACCATGACGTTTATGCCTCTTATTGTATGTTATTGCATACCCTGTCAGTAATCGTCTCATGAGTTGAGATATCCCTTTAGGGCCGCTCTTTGCCAGTATATGCGCGTGATTGTCCATTAGTGACCAGGCGTAAACGGATGTCTTTGTCTCTGATGACAATGTGCCAAGACGGGTGATGAACCCATCCCGGTCATGACGGTCATCTACAATTTTCTTCTTTTCTGTCCCCCGGATTATTATGTGATGCAGTGTACCAGGGACATCAAGTCTGGCCTGTCGTGGCATGCGCACCCTCCATTAATCGAATCGTGTGCATTGAATATAATTGTATCAGAATAAGTTAAATTAGACAACAGCGTCCCCTAAAGCTCCCACGTTCTTGGCGAGCACCTGCTTCAACAGCTTCATCCACAAGAGTAATCGCCATCTGACGGTCTTCGGATGAAATCATGCGTCCTCGTCCTCCCCCCAGATTGCACGGGCTTTTTTTTTCAAAATC
>JALUUO010000059.1 GCA_027021335.1 Nitrospirota bacterium | reverse complement strand
AAACCATTGATGAAGGAGAGCGTATAGGATTGTATCACTCCATGGCGATAGACTCAAGCAACAACGTGCATATCAGCTATCGTAATATCTACGAACCCATCCTCAACTATGCTACGAATGCTTCAGGCTCATGGATAATTGAAGCCGTTGATGCTCAAGGGGGGTGGGCAGGAGATACCTCTATCGCGATAGACTCAAACGACAACGTGCATATCAGCTATGTTGATACCACTGACTGGGATATTTATTCCACTGACTGGGACCTCAAATATGCAACAAATGCCCCGGGCGTGCAGAGCGTATCAGTCGAGGATGCCTATGATGTTCTGACAACAGACCCGACCGCGGTCATGTTCGACACGCGCACAGTAGACGAGCACAACGGCTATTGCCAGCCATGGGATCAAAATTGTGGCGGTCAGATAGATACCGATGCCGCCTATGCCGGTACTCCGCAATGGGCAGTAGGCGGTGTAGAAAAACTAGCGATAACGTTGCCCTACTGGTATGCCGGCATTAACCGCAATACTGGTCCGCCCGAGGACGAGGCCCAGACAAGGAATATTATAGAAGGCGCTCTTGCAGCCAATATCATAGGCTTTGATACACCAATATACCTTATAAGCTCTACAGCATACCGAAGTTATCACATGGTCGCCTGGATGAACAGTCAGACCTTCACAAATCCTGCGACAAACGAGACCTCATCATTTACAAATCTGTTTAATATTGACACCGACGGTACGCCTAATAACGATCAGGGAGGGATGCAGGAGTGGAACGCCGCCGGCCTGCCAATATTTGACGGTACGATCATGCCGCCGCAAGTACTCTCAGGATACCCGGAAAATGGCTACATCGAAACAAGCACCAATGACGTGATCTTTGTCGCAGGCGTTTTGGAGCCGACCACGGGCGGTTTCACCTATCCAGATGTTACCGAAGTTTTGCTGTATGTAGACGGCAGCTCGTCTTTGTCTATGACTCAAGTGGATGAAGCTGTTCTACGTGCATTCTTTGGCATACCGGATGATGTCCTTATCCCGGGTAAAGTCTACATGGCCACCAGGTACCTGCCGGACGGCATATATACCTGGAATGTAAAAGCAACCAACAGCGCCGGAACAAGCTGGAACCTACACGTTCTTAATGGAACTGCTCAAGGCCCTGGCAAAAGAACGCTGACCGTAGATGCATGCAGCCCGTCTGGTGATGACACCGACTGTAATGGCAGAGACGATGACTGTGACGGCGTGGTTGATAACAATTATCTGCCAACCGACACCATCTGCGGACTCGGCGTCTGTGCAGCAACAGGCCTGACAAAATGTATTGATGGCGCTGAAGTTGATACTTGTGCCCCGGGGACACCAGCCGAAAGTCCGGAAGCCACTTGTGATGATAACCAGGATAACGACTGCGATGGATTAACCGATACGGATGATTCCGCCGACTGTCCACTCATCTATACCATTACGGCTACAGCAGGTTCTGGTGGAAGTATATCTCCTTCGGGCGATGTGATTGTGGATGCGGGCAGTGATCAGACCTTTACGATCACTCCCGGGAGAGGCTATCAGGTATCAGATGTATTGGTTGATGGTGTTTCAGTAGGCCGGATAATAAGCTATACATTTACAAATGTATCCTCTGACCATACAATCAGTGCTGAATTCACAACTATAGGCATCAGAAGAGGAATGAGGCATGGGAGAAGAGGTAGGTAGCTCCTGATAAAACAGTAAAGGGGCAGGCACCCTAGCTTGCCCCTCTTTCTTAAGCCGTCCCGCTTTCTGAGCTGCGGAGAGAATATTGACCACATCTATAGCCGTTAGCGAACAGGACGTTGTCTCATTTGAGGCATTTGGAATACTCTGAATATCCATCACCACCAACAGCTCGAACCCTGTGGTAATACGTCGTACCGGCCTCCGCCGATAAGCCCCTACAGTCTTCGACCTAAACTATATTGCAGTGCGGTGAATCTAAAAAATCGCTCAACCTCCGCGCCCTCTGCGGTTAAAAAACTACAGAGAGCGCAAAGACGATAAGCGTTACGGAGTTATTACCTGCACTGGCGTGGTGCTGTTTGTCGTCGTCCCGTCTCCCAACTGGCCGTATTCGTTCCCTCCCCATGCCCAAACTGTGTTGTCTGTTTTAAGCGCGAGGGTATGGGAATTTCCAGCCGAGATGGCTGCTACGCCTGTGAGGCCACTTAGTTCCACAGGTGTGGTTGAACAAGACGTAGAAATACTACCCCATCGCCCGAAGCTTACAGAACAGGTTTCTGTCACTGTTGCTCCCAGCTGGCCGTATTCGTTGCTTCCCCACGCCCAGACCGTACCATCGGTTTTAAGCGCGATGGTATACCCCGTAGACCACTCTTGCATGCCTCCGCCTGCTATTGCTGCAACGCCTGTAAGGCCGCTTACCTGTACAGGTGTGATGCTGTTTGTCGTCGTCCCATCTCCCAGCTGGCCATAGTAGTTATTCCCCCAGGTCCACACTGTGCCGTCATTTTTAAGTGCGACGCTATGGACATTTCCGGCCGCGATGGCTGTTACGTCTGTAAGTCCGCTTACCTGTACAGGTGTGATGCTGTTTGTCGTCGTCCCGTCTCCCAGCTGGCCATAGTAGTTATTCCCCCAGGTCCACACTGTGCCGTCAGTTTTAATCGCGATGGAATGATAACTCCCGGCCGCGATGGCAGTCACATCCGTGATGTTGCTCTGTACAGGCGTGGTGGAGCAAGACCACTCCATAAGGGGAAACACGCATGTTTCGGTTGTTTCTACTCCCAGCTGGCCGCCACGATTCCATCCCCATGCCCACACCGTGCCGTCAGTTTTAATCGCGATGGAATGATAACTCCCGGCCGCGATGGCGGTCACATCCGTAAGCCCGCTTACCTGTACAGGCGTAGAGCTGTATATCGTCGTTCCATCTCCCAGCTGGCCTGCACGGTTAAATCCCCATGCCCAAATTGTGCCGTCGTTTTTAAGTGCGATGCTATGGACATCTCCGGCCGCGATGGCTGTTACGTCCGTAAGTCCGCTTACCTGTATCGGGGCTAGGCTGTCTGTCGTCGTCCCGTCTCCCAGCTGGCCGAAATTGTTCCATCCCCACGCCCAAACTGTGCCGTCTGATTTAAGCTCAATAGTATGGGTGCCTCCGGCCGCGACGGCGATGACCTTAGGTACGTCCACTTTGTAAGAAGAGTGATGCCTATGATGTTCCCTTTTTTTCATCCCATTGGAACGCGCCTCTGCAACACCGCCGGCAATCCACAAACCGGCAAAAATAAGAACAAACAGACATATGAAAATATTTAAAAATGCTTTTTTCATCTCAACTCCCTCCTTGAATAACGAAATATTGGTTATTTTTCTTCCTTACTCCGCATTTTTTCGAGCGGCAAAGCGAGCCGGATTTTTCCCTGTCACTATCTCCCACTTTAAAATAAGACATGGTGGACATTGCGTCCACCATGTCAGATTCATTACTGTGTCTTAAAACTCCATACAGAGCTTTGAGTTTCACCGCCGTTGCTGTCTTTTGCAATCACCGTCCAGTAGTAAGTGGTGTTTGAGTTAAGGCCTGAGACAGTATAGGTTTTGTTGTTGTCGTCAGGTGTGTGTCCATTATTATTATCCTGACCTACACTATCGTTGTTACCGCTACCACATGAGGCCACAAGAGCACATGTTACTGCAATCACTGCAATTAACAAGGCTATCCGTTTCCTGCTTCTTATACCTCCCGCAAGGGTTATTCCGAATATTAATACTCCACCTCCAAAGCTGAGGCCTGCGAAGTAAGTACTATTGTCTGAGACTTTTTGCTGTAACGCCACTGCAGCAGGCTCACAATTATTTGCCGGATCGGCGCTTGTACAGTGGTATACGTCATAGCTCACCGTGTCTCCGTCAGGGTCTGTAACGGGTTCCCATTCCAGGGTCACGGTGGTCGGCAGGCTCTGCTGACCGTTTGACGGATAGACAAGTTGCGGCTGGTCAGGCGGGTTGTTTGTGACTGCCGAAAGTCCTGTTCCGGTTAAGGCTACGTTTACAGTGCCCTCGTCCGGGTCGTCGGAAGTGATCTCGAGGGTTGCTGTCTTTGCTCCAGTTGTTGCGGGGTTGAAGGTAATTGTTACGGTACAATTTCCGCTTGGTGCAATAGCCAGCGCCGTGGCTCCGCACGGGGATGCGCCTCCGTTTATGTCAAGGCTGAACTGCCCTGTATCCGCACCGGTAAGCTGGATGCCGGATACATTGAGAGTGGCATTCCCCGCATTTGATATGGTTGCCGTCTCTGCCGTCGAGCTTATTCCAACTGTTACGTCTCCAAAGGGCATCTGAAGGTCGTTATCAACGCCTATGGAGTCGGTCACATCGATTTCAGTACCATCGCCATCATTGTCGGTCGGAGTCAGCAGCAGAGCGGTCCTCGAATTATCACTCTTCAAACCCATAAGCACGATCTGACCGCTATTATTTATTGCGGCTGGTCCATAAAAAAACACCCCGAATAGCGGATCGTCCGGAACGATAGGATATACATAGTGGGGTTGCTGATCAGATAAATAAAAGTAGATCATTCCCTCGGAGGCGTTTTCCCAGAGGAAGACAAGATTTTGAACCGAGCTTAAGTAATTCCCGACTACATGGCCGACCTCGTTGATGTCAATGGTGTTTGAAGCGCTTCCTATGCTGCCGATGTCGATCATCGTGCCAGTGGCAGCGTTGGGGCTGTCGGGGTTCCACAGGAAGGCGTCAGTAATGTAAGCCGAGCCGGTAAAGTATGACCATCCAGCCACCTGACCGGCGTTATTGATGTCAGTGGCGCTGCTGGCATAGGAGTAATAAAGGTCGCTGACGAGACGGCCGAGGTCGGTCATCGTGCCGGTGGCGCTGTTGGGGCTGTCGGGGTTCCACAGGAAAGCACTAGTCTCATCAGAATACTCCCAGTCAGCGGTTTTGGCTGTTCCGACCACCTGGCCGGCATCGTTGATGCCAAAGGCTTGACTCGATAAACCGCCGAGAGTGCCAAGGTCGGTCATCCCGTTGACCGGATCCCACAGAAAGGCAGCTTTAGGCCCGGAGTAGATACTATTGTAAGCAGTCCATCCGACCACCTGGCCGTTGTTATTGATGTCTTCGGCCGTGCTGGAGTATCCGTTGTCAAGTATGCCGATGTCGATCATCGTGCCGGTGGCAGCGTTGGGGCTGTCGGGGTTCCACAGAAAAGCATGAGTCACCCCTTCAGCGGTCTCTGCCCATCCAACTACCTGGCCGGCATCGTTGATGCCAAGGGCTCTGCTCTGTCCACCGCCGAGAGTGCCGAGATCGGTCAGTCCATTGACCGGATCCCACAGAAAGGCATGATCACTGTTACTGGCACCGTGAGAAGCGGAACCGACCACCTGGCCTTTGTTATTGATGTCGGCGGGAGTGCTGATGCGGTCCGTACTGTCGAAAGAGCCGAGGTCGGTGATTGTGTAGAGCGTATGTCCCGCGAAGGCGTTGCCGGCAGCAATGAATAATGCCAGGCAACCAAGCAAAGGTAAACATTTTTTCATGTCCGGTGTTGTTTTAATCATTTTTCATCCCTCCCTTTTTTACTATCAACATCTTGTCCAGCAGCAAAGTTTGCCGGATTCTTTCCTGTCACTATGTCCCACAATTCATCCGGATTGGTGAATGGATAATGCTTCTCGCTTTCAATGCCTTCCACCATACCAATAGTATCCGTGTCGTTCCGCAAATCAGGGCTGGAACCCCGTCGGTAAATGTGTACAATGTAGCTTTCCATCTGTTTCAGGCCTCCACTGTGGCATCAACGGAATGACTGCTTTGTTATTAAGAGTGTACCAGCCGGCAGGTCACAGATCAGTCACAAATGGAAAAATTATTTTTAGGAGAACAGCAATGAAAGGAAAATGAGAGAAAATTCGTTCAGACAGACCTAACTATGTTGGCAGACATCACATATACGTTTCAGACACGCTTGATCATCGGTCTTTATTGCCTGATACAGTTGAGCGGTCTTTTCAGACGGTTCCAGGCCAAAGGTGGCATGGAGCAGATTACGGCAGTTGCGGTACACGGCCAGTGCCTTGGCCCGGTCACCCTGTCCGGCATGACATTTCATTAATCCGCGATAATGTTCTTCAGCCGGCTCATCCAATTGCATGGCTTTTTCATAAAGCGCCATGACCTGTCGGCAATGTCCTGTTTTGCTGTAGAAGCCTATGAATCCCTTTATCATGCGCAGCAATTTCAGGCGCAGGCGTTCCCGTGGACCCAGCATCCAGCTCATCTGGGTTTCTTTAGCTAAAAACGGGCCATTGTAGAGATCAAACACTTTCTGCATTTTCTGTTGCACTTTTTCGACTTCTTGATGTCCGGATGAAAGCAGGCTTTCAAGTTCGCCGAGCAGCCGCTCGAAAGCCCAGGTATCCAACCGGCAGAGACGATCGTTAAGGCTCAACCGCCCGTCACTAACAATTAATGCATCGCCGGATAACAGCTTGCGCAGTCTGGATAAGGTGGTAGTGAAGGCGCTGTGCGCCATATCTCCTTCGGCATCCGGCCACAATTCCCCGGTTAATCGTTCTTCACTGACTTCACGGCCGCCCAGGGCGATCAATGCCTTGAGCAGTTCCATCGGTTTTTTCTGGCTCTTGGCGCTAAGGTGCACCGGTTTGTCATCAACTACTATACTGAACCGCCCCAGGGTGTAGATCTTCACCTGCCACGGCCAGTTGTCGAGGTGAAGCGGAGGACTGTCAGGATTCATCTTGCGTTTTATTACCAGCTTCTGAACATAGTCAACTTCAATATTGTTCTCCAGCGCCCTGATGCACAACTCGCACATGGCATAGGGACGCCACCAGTCTGTATTGAGGTAGTTTTTCTGCGCCCCAATGGCCATCGCCTGGGCCAGGGCAGCAACACCGGCTTTATCATTACTACGCGCATAGGAAAGTTCAGCTTGGGCCAGATGAAGATTGAATGTCAGGAAAGCGCTGTTGATCTGTTCAGCCAGGGTATTGGCTCTGGTCAGGCAACTCACGGCATCTTCATACTTGGCAAGCTCGACCAGTATCCTTCCCATGGCGATACAGTTAAGCGCTTCGGGATAGGGTGTGCCCAGTTCAACGGCCGCCTGCGACGACTTTCTGATATGCAGCAGGGCACGTTCATGACTCTTCTGCAGCAGTGCTTCCAGAGCAGCAAAATAATAGTAGTGAGACTGGTGGAGGCGTCCATTTTCATCCATGATGACAAGTATCTTTTCCAGATAGCTCTGCCAGTGATCCGGATTGGTTGACTCCAACGCCAGATAGGCATCCTGCACTCGCAGAATAAAATCCCAGAGATGTATGCCGGTCTTTTCTGCCAGCGCCAGTCCGGCTTGTACCGATTTTCGGCTTTCATTAAAGTTTGCGGTTAACCATGAGTGCATCGCATAAGTCTGATACCAGGCGATCAGGTTGACAGGTTGTACGGTCTCAATATTTGCGGAGGGTTTTAGCCTCTCGATAACCACATTGGCCTCTTCAAACTCACCCATCCACGCAAGGTAGAGCACATAGTGTGTGGCAATCGCTATACGCCTGTTTTTGTCCGGTATATGTTCCAGCATTCTACCGAGCCGTTGTGACCAGATCGGCATATCAGGATGCTGGGGCTGCCGGTACATCAAACTGCAAAACATGGCGAAGACAATCCTCGCTTCAACTTCCGGTGACGGAAACTCCGGGTTCTCCCGCATGAATGCCTCCATCCACTTTATCCAATGATCCAGTGGGTTGAAGTCATCCCAGGAGAATATGAAGCTGTCAACGATACCGGCCCAGCTCATATAGATGCCGGCAGGGTCTTTTGCCTGATGAAATAGTTCCAGTGCTGCTTCATAGTGATGTCTTGCGACGTGAGGATCAAGGGGCAAAGCGGCGGTGCCCGACCAATAAGTAATCCAGGGAGAGTGTTGTTCGCCGGGTATGCTGTTTATCAGTTGTTGAAGTCGGGGGAACTGTCCCTGTTCAAGCAGAACGGGGGCATGTTCCATGATTAAGGATTCAATATCTCCAGATGCTCCGGCACTCTGAAACAGTTTGGCTGCATGCTCAAAATGCCCCAGATCCGTCAACAGATGTGCTGCTCTTTTTTGTATGGCACGGCGTTGTTCGGAAGAAAAATTGTCCCGCTGTTTTTGCAACAGAAATTCACGAAACATCGGGAAAAATGTATAGGTCGGGTATTGCTGCGAATGGCGCCGGGTGAAAAAACCTCTGCGGCTGAAATCCGACAACAATTCAATACTCTGTTCGCTTCCTGTCAATTCTGTCAGCATCGCCCCCGGCATCTCTCCTAACAAGGCACATTTCATCAGGACATCCTGTTTCTGTTTCGATATCTGACTGAAAAGCTCGTGCTCCAGATAATCGCCTACAACACCAGAGAGTGCCGATTCGATGACTGCATCTGTTCCCTGCTGAAGCTGTAATACCATTCCGGCAACCCAGCCCTGGAATTGCTTGTATAATGAGGCAAGTATTTCCTCTGATACTCCCTCATAACCCAGTAACGGTAATAGCTCTCCTGTTTCCTCTACGGTAAATTCAAGTATTTGACTATCTATCCTTGCGATGGACTGTTTTACCTGCAAGTGGGAGAAATAGTCAGGGATATTTTCACGGCTGATAATAAAAAGATTGCGATTCTCAGGCAGGGAAGAAGCGGCGATTTCCAGTAACCGGGACAGGGGACTTTCAGGTGGCAACGAGTGGTAGTTATCAAAGACCGGCACAAAGGGGTGAGTCAGCGCCCGGTAATCCTGCTCGAAAAAATTGTGTGCAAATGTATCAATGTCATCGCCTGTTTCCGGGAGCAGGCAGGGAAAGGATTGTCCCCTATGGCTGGTAATCTCTTCGATAGCACGTCCAAGGGTTTGGAAAAAAAATACGGGATCACTATCCCGTTTATCCAGCCGGTACCAGAGAGGTTTCAAATCCCGCGTCTGCAAATAACCGGCTACTGCCCAGCTTTTCCCTGCACCGGGCGGCCCGTTCACCCAGACCATTGCTTTCCTGGATGCTGTATCCAGTGCATCGAACATACGTTCACGCATCAGACAGTTTGTTAAATCGGGTGGTGAAACCTTGGCCAGCCGGCCATTTATTGAAATTTTGTTATCCACGTTTAATGATAATAAATTGGTAACGTTCAAAAGTTGATATGAAAAGTGGATGAACTCGTAAAAAGTCTTAATCTCGCAACCATTTGATTTTATTTAAAAACATACAATTTGTGCTTGCATTTACAGGTTTGATTATGGTGAAATAGTGGAATTAAATCAATAAGTTACCGGAGATATCAATGTTTCTCGCACACACAAAAAAAAGACCACAAAACCATTGACACGTTCGACACCCTTGATTTTCTAGAGCCTAAACGCCGCAAATTAATTGATGGGTTATGGGCTAAACTTTTCAGATAAGAAATTTTGCCTGACTTACCTTTGCATATTCTGACACAACATTACCATGAAGTAAACGGACGGCCCAGTAAGAAAGTCATGGGGGTCAGACTTAATACAAGGTGGGTCATCTGTTTCAAGGGCGTTACAAGGCGATACTATGTGACATGGACAATTACCTGGCTACCCTGGTGTGATACGTGCATTTGAATGTGGTGGAAGACGTTGAAAAGCCGTAGCCAGAAGCACAAACTGACCGGGGCTAGGATGCGACGACTTGTGGACACGTGGTTTCCCAAGGTTCGATTCTATTATCCGTACCCTCTGGAGCGGTTAGATGTATGATTCGAGGTAGGAGAGCCAAGTGCGATAATTTCGCACGCTGGGATCTACGCGGGGAAGCCGGGTGACCGGCTTTCCTACCGCTACCAAACACCCCAGTTTGAGCTCACTTTTAACTTAACTGCATCTGATTAAGATCTGCATAAACACCATTACGACTTATAAGCTCCTCATGAGTGCCCATTTCAACAATTTTGCCTTTCTCCATAACCACAATACGGTCAGCCCTTCTGACCGTGGAGAGCCTATGTGCTATAACAAAAGTGGTGCGGTTCTGCATAAGGTTTTCAAGCGCCCTCTGAACAGCTGTTTCAGATTCCGTATCAAGAGCCGAGGTAGCCTCGTCAAGTATCAAAATAGCCGGATTTTTAAGCACTGCCCTTGCTATTGATATTCTCTGCCTCTGTCCTCCGGAGAGCATCACGCCCCGCTCGCCTATTTTTGTGTCGTATCCATTCGGAAGCTCCATAATAAATTTGTCTGCATAGGCCGCCCTTGCAGCCTCCCGTATTTTTTCAAAAGAACTATCGGCTTTGCCGGCTCCAAAGGCTATATTGTTTCTTATAGTGTCGTCAAACAGAACGACTTCCTGGCTGACTATACCTATCTGTCTTCTAAGCATCTCGATTTTTGCTTTTCCTACATCATTGCCATCGATCAGAATACGCCCCTTTGTCGGCCGGAAGAATCCCGGAATTAGATCCACCAGAGATGTCTTGCCCGCACCGCTTCTGCCTACAATAGCTATAACCTCACCAGCAGAAACCGACAGATCCACTCCGGCCACAGCCTCAACATCACTGCCATCGTACTTGAGGTGAACATTCTCAAAAACAAGTTCCCCTCTAATAACCGGCAAGTCCAGATCTCCGCTCTTTTCCTGCGGCTTTTTAAGAAGTTCTGTTATGCGCTCGTATGCAGCCACGGCCTGGTAAAGTTTCGTGTTCACCATGGCAAGACGTTTCATCGGAGTAAAAACCAGCATAACAGCAGCAATATAAGAAGTAAAATCTCCCGGAGTCATCTCTCCGATACGGGCAAGGTGTCCTCCGTACCATATAACAAAACCAACACCTATACCGGCTACAACATCCATAAGAAGAGCCGCGAGTTCTATCAGCCTGACGTTTTTAAGTTCAAGCCTGTAATAATTACGGTTCTCGTGCTCAAAGGCATCACGCTGAAATGCCTCAAGCAGGAATGCCTTTATTATCTTAATTGCACCGAATGTTTCGGTCAGAACATCCGTGAGGTTGGCTATACGCTTCTGGCCGCGATGGGAGACAGCCTTAACCTTTGCTGAAATCCTGCTTACGGCATAAAATGCTGCAGGCAGCACCACAATGGTCAGAAGGGTCAAGTCCCACCTTCGCCAAAATGCGACACCCAGCAAGGCTATCACTGTAAAACCCTCAACAAATAACCCTTTTGAACCTTGCACCAGGTTGGCCTTTATTAGATTTGTATCATTTAAAATACGTGATATAAGCGATCCGGATGGATTTCTGTGAAAAAAACCAAGCGGCATGGTCATAAGATGCCCGTATACACGCTGCCTTAAACCCATTATAATCTTTGCCCCCGTAGCAAGAGCGAGATATTTTTGGGTAAAGGAGAAAAGCCCCTTAAGGAAAAAAAGCAAGATAAATAAAAGCGGAAGTGCGGCGCTGAAGAAAGGATCCGTTTTTATAAGCACATCATCTATGTAATACTTAATCGCCCAGGCCATGGCAGCGGTTGTGCTGGAAACAATCAGGCTGCTGAGGATGATACCGACAATCCTGGTCCAGTATGGCTGTACGAGCTTTAGTAAACCTACCATCCCGCAAGCTCTTCTACAAGGTCGGCGGCATTGACAGAGGCGCTGTAATTTTTCAACTCTCTTCTTACGGCTTCGAATGCCGCAAGCATCTTGTTTCTACTGTTTTCATCATGTATTAAAGACAGAACAGCCTTTTTAAGATTATCAGGCGTAGCCTGAGCCTGTATGAACTCTGGTATTACCTCGCGCCCGAGAATAATGTTTACCAGTGATGCGTAACGTATTTTAACCATAACCCTGACCATCAAAAAGGTAAGCGTGTTAAGCCTGTAGAACACCACGGTCGGAGTTCCAAGCAGTGCAGATTCTAAAGACGCGGTACCGGAAGCTACAAGAGCCACATCAGCCATGCTTAGGACCTCACGGGCATGTCCCTCTACAAGAGTTGCTCCGGCATTTTTCAGAAGTTCAAGTTTTAATCGGCTTTCACCAGGCAAGGTTGCAGCAACAGGGACCACTACTTGTATATCAGGGCATTCTTTTTTTATAAGATTAACCGTATTAACCAGCAAATCGATATGACGCCCTATCTCGCCACGCCTGCTTCCAGGCAGAAGCGCAAGAAACGGGCTGTCCTTCTTTAGATTTTTGGTTTCAGCCAGTCTGATGCATTCTGGGTTTTTAGATGCGTTTTTAGAAGCAAACACTGCAAGCTCTTCGATAAGCGGGTGTCCCACATAGAGGCAATTTACTCCTTCCTGCTCATAGATTTTCTGTTCGAAAGGAAGAATAACCGCCATCGCGTCTATGAGCGATGCTATCTTTTTCACCCTTCCCTTACGCCAGGCCCACACCTGGGGGCTTATGTAGTACATCACCTTTATGCCGAGTGTTTTTGCATGCGCTGCAATCCTCAGGTTGAAATCCGGATAATCTATAAGTACCACAAGGTCCGGCCGTCTTTTGTCAATAGCCTGTTTAAGCGTCTTAAAAGAGCGCAAAATTCCGGAAATATGACCGATTACCTCGATAATTCCGACCACCGGATTTAGAGGGGTTAAAATCTCCACACCAGCAGCTCTCATATATTCTCCGCCCATACCGAAGATATGGATGTTAGGACGCCTTTTTTTCAGTTCCAAGGCAAGCGCAGCGCCATGCATGTCACCCGAGGCTTCGCCTGATACAATCATTATGCTGCGTGAAGAAGAAAGTGATGATTGGTGAATGGTGAATGGTGAAGATGTTTGACTATTACCGTTTTTCACTCTGACTTATGACTCCTGACTGCTTAGTGCTTATAGAAAAAACTCCTGATCTTATCACATATAAAGTCCAGGTCGAACTCCGGGAGCTCAGGATACATAGGAATCGACATCACCTCGCGTGAGGCTTTTTCGGCCTCTGGGAAATCTCCCTCACTCCAGTTGAAACTGTTAAGCGCTTTTTGCAGGTGAATCGGGGCTGGGTAGTAAATTACATTCGATATCCCCTCGCTATGCAGATACGCTGAAAGCTCATCCCTTATGCCGGAGCGCATAGTAAACTGGTGGTAAACATGCCGGCAGCCCTTACGCTCCACAGGAAGGGTCAAAGGCAGGTCAGACAATCTCTCCCTGTAACGCTCGGCCACCAGGCGCCGCTGGTCGTTATAACCGTCGATTCTCTTCAGCTTCACATTCAACACGGCGGCCTGCATTTCATCCAACCTGCTGTTATAGCCGACCTCGTTATGCTGGTAGGTACGGCTGCTTCCGTGGTTTCGAAGGCGTCTTATGCGGTCGTTTATCTCGCTTATGTCTGTCACCACCATTCCTCCGTCACCATAACAGCTGAAGTTCTTGCTGGGGTAAAAGCTATAACACCCGGCCACACCAAAGCTTCCAACTTTTTTACCCCTGATATCAGCGCCAAAAGCCTGAGCGCAGTCTTCGATCACTTTGAGATTATGACTGTCGGCCACAGGCATAAGTGCATCCATATCAACCGGATGACCGAAAATATGAACCGGCAATATAGCTTTGGTTCTATCACTTATTAACGCTTCAACAGCAGCTATGTTCATATTGAATGTATCCGGCTCTATATCTGCAAAGACCGGTTTCGCCTCACAGTAAAGTATCGCCTCTACCGTGGCAAAGAAAGTGAAAGGGGTGGTAATAACCTCATCGCCTTTTTCAACACCGGCTGCTCTTAGAGCAAGGTGCAGAGCGTCAGTGCCGGATGCAAGTCCGATGGCATAGGGTACTTCATGGTAAGCCGCAACTTTACGCTCCAGTTCCATGACATTAGGCCCTAGGATAAATGCCCCGCTTTCGAAAATATCCTTAATACGATCATCTATCTTTTCTTTTATGGCCTGGTGCTGGGCCTTCAGGTCGACCATGGGAATCATCTGTTATTCGCCCCTTTTACCAAATTAGAAACCTTTAACGCTACTTTAAGCGCCTCGAGAGCATGTTCTCCTGTAACAACCGGCTGCCTGCGCGTATTAACACATTCCAGAAACGATTCGAGTTCCGCGCGCAAAGGCTCTACAGGTTTCGGTTGTATATGTTCGGTCTGAATACCACTTTCAGACTTGGTTTTAACAAAAACATTCTGCGACTGAAAATCCATCGAGATTACGCGGTCCCGTTCAAATATACGCACACGGCGCATCTGGTCCGAGGAAAGCCTGCTGGCTGTAGCCTGGGCCACACATCCATCTTCGAATTCTATCCAGGCGCTGGCCACATCCAGGTTATCGCTGATCACGCTTTCGCCGGCAGCCCTGACATTACTCACCCTCGAGTTAGCAATCGTGAGGATTATGTCTATATCGTGAATCATAAGGTCAAGAGTGACATCAACATCAGTCCCTCTTTCCCTATACGGTGCGCGTCTTTGTGTCTCTATAAGGGTGGGAACGTTAAAGCGTCCTATCATTTCCGCTACGCCTGGATTAAATCTTTCGATATGCCCTACCTGAAGCACGGCACCACTTTTCTGGGCTTCGCGTATAAGACCGGCGCCTTCAATTATATTAGTCGTGATAGGTTTTTCTATCAATAAATCAGCACCGGCCCGCAAAAACTCTATAGCAACCGGAAAATGATCCACAGTAGGGACCACTATACTTGCGGCATCCACTTTCCCAATGACACGGCGGAAGTCGGTCTCTGCCCGGCAGCCCAGGGCAGACGCTATCTCTTCGGCATAGCCGGATGTGGTGTCCACCACATATAGCAGCTCACACCCAGGGAGATCCGAGTAAATACGGGCGTGGTGTCGACCCAGGTAACCTACGCCTATTACCGCAACCTTAATCATTTAAAGTCATCAAAACCCATTACTGAAATTCCAAGTGAATCCGCCATCTTGATCACATCTTCTTTATCAACAATGATTACCCTGCCAGCCTCAACAGCCAAAACAGAGGCACCTGCAGCTTTCATACTTTTAAGTGTTTCTATGCCTACCACCGGCACATCAAACCTGAGGTCCTGGTTCGGTTTGGCCGTCTTAACCACCACAGCGCCTTTTTTATTAGCCAGGGCTCCGCCTCTTTTTATAGCCTCGTCAGTGCCTTCGATCGCTTCAACGGCCATTACGGCCCGGTTCTTAACAACAACTGTTTGACCGATATCAAGTCTTCCGATCTCCCTGGCCAAGCCGGCCCCAAAACGTACATCCTTAAGCTCACCCTTGCTAAGAGTCCGTTTGGTAAAGCACCCGGACGGAGCAAGAAGTGACTGGGTAAAAGCCGTGGTCGCCACAACACTCACCCCCTCGGTCTCGAGTTCGCCCAGAAATGCCTCCATTATGGTGTCGTCCTTCCGGTCTTTCAATGAAAACAGGAATTTTACAGCCCGGACATCCGGCACAATGTTCATCTTATAAAGCAGGGTTTTTGATACTTTACCGGCAAGAACTACCTGCTGGACACCACTCTTTTTTATTGCGGTAATAAGCTTGCCGAGTTTCCCTACCTCGACAGGTTGATATTGGTCGGCTAGAGCAGCCAGGCCGTCCTCGGCAAGACCTTTTAGGGCAAAAACAACAAGACCGAATCCACCGGCTCTTACTCCGGCCGCAACAGCAAACGGCAGTTCACCGCTTCCGGCAATAAGACCTATCATCCTGCCGTCGGAAACCACTGGTGCGGCTTCTGAAGTAGAAGCACTCAAGCCGTATACCTGGTAAATTTATAATTCATTATTTTTTAGTTTTTTTTAGTTTTTTTAGTTTTTTATTTATTAACGAAGCACTCCCCTGGGGCTCTTGGCCGATATGAACTCCACCAGGGCATCAACTTCGGGCGAATCATGTATTTGAGTTTGAGTCTCCTTAAGAGCTTCTTTAAGCGAGAGTTTTGACTTGGAGATGATCTTATAGGCTTTCTTAATAAGTGCGATTTTCTGATGTGAAAAGCCGGCTCTTTTGAGTCCCACGAGGTTCGGACCATAGAGCTTGGCCCTGGCCCCTGAAGCCATCATATAAGGAGGCACATCTTGCGCCACACCGCTGAAGCCGCCCACTATCGCATATGCACCGATCCTGGTAAACTGGTGAACAGCAACAATTCCGCCTATAACAGCTTGATCCTGGATAGATGAATGCCCGGCAAGAGTTGCGGCGTTTGCCATTATAATTCCGTTTCCAAGCGTGCAATTATGGGCTATGTGACAGTAGGCCATAATAAAATTATCATTGCCGACCCTGGTTACGGCATCGCCACTGCTGGATGCCCTGTGGATAGAAACATACTCACGTATTATATTGCGATCACCTATAACCAGGAGAGTATCCTCTCCTTTGTATCTCACGTCCTGCGGAGGAAGCCCTATACTGGTATAGGGGAATATTTCGCATGCAGAGCCTATTTTTGTATGACCATCTATTGTTACATGCCCATGCAACCTGGTGTCGCTGTCTATGCTTACATCCCCGCCGATAACGCAAAACGGCCCCACCTGCACTCCTGTGCCCAGCTTGGCTCCTTTGTTTACTATCGCCGTAGGATGAACAAACTTGCGCATCAAAACTCCTCACTTGAAACCATGGCAGTAAACTCCGCCTCGGAAACCAGAGATTCATCTACAAAAGCTTCACCCTTGAACTTCCAGACTTTACCCCTGTTGTGACTTACGGCAACCTTCAAAACCAACCGGTCTCCCGGAACAACAGGCTTCCGGAACTTCACTTTATCCATGCTCATAAAGTAGACCATATTGCCATCAATTCCGGAATTTGTCACCAGAACACCGGCAGCTTGTGCAAGCGCTTCAACCTGAAGCACACCAGGCATGATTGGTTTTCCCGGGAAATGTCCCTCAAAAAATTGCTCATTAACAGTAACATTTTTTATGCCTGTAATCGCTTTGCCAGGATCTATTTCTATGATTCGGTCAACAAGAAGAAACGGATAACGATGAGGCAATGCCTGCTTTATCTGATTTACGTCCATAATCATGTTTTTTCTCCTGATTTATCTTTATCTGTTTTGAGCCCATCAAGAGTTTTTTCAAGGGCTCTAAGTCTTTTTTCGACATCCGGAAGCCTCTGAAAAACCAGGTTTGCCCTAATCCAGTCACGATGGGCAAAAGTGGGGGAACCTGAAACCACCAAGCCGCTTTGAACGTCTTTTGCAATACCCGACTGAGCTCCGACCATAACACGGTCACCTATCGAGACATGATCAGCAACACCGACCTGTCCACCAAACATTACATAGTCACCCAACGTTGAGCTGCCGGCAATTCCCACCTGGGAGGCCAAAAGGCATCCAGACCCGATCTTTACGTTATGTGCCACCTGAATCAAGTTGTCCAGCTTTGTACCAGAGCCTATAACCGTAGCTCCGACTGTAGCTCTGTCAACTGTTGAGTTCGCTCCTATCTCCACATCGTCCTCTATCACTACAATGCCAACCTGCGGAATCTTGTGGTGCCGGCCAGAGTCTGTAACATAACCAAAGCCGTCGCTGCCTATAACTGACCCTGCGTGCAGAGTTACCCTTGCGCCTATGCGGCACCCATCCATCACAACAGCGTTAGGAAATAAAACGCAATCAGAACCCACACTGACATTCCGGCCAAGATATACACCGGGATAAATAGCCGTACGATCGCCAATTTTAACACCGGACTCCAGGTGTGCGGAAGGGGCAATACCGACATCTTCGCCAAGTTCCACACCTTCACCGATAAAAGCCTCAGAAGATATTCCTCCACCGGTTGCCGGACGCAAATAAGGCAGAAGGGCCTCGATAGCACGCGCAAACCCAAGCTTCGGATTTTCCACCGTTATAAGATTCTTGCCCGGAATATTTATACTCTCGGCAACTATCACTGCTGTGGCCCTGGTTTTTTCGGCAAGCCCTATAAACTTTGTCGAATCCAGATAGGTTACGTCGCCATTGCCTGCCTCTTCAAGTGAAGCAGCGCCTGTAATCTGCGCGTCATGATCGTCCGCAAGAAGTTTTCCGCCTATAGTGGAAGCCAGGTCGTATAATCGCATCACTTACTGCTCTTGTTAAAAAGCTCGATCACCTGATCGGTAATATCTATGCTTTTATCCGCATAGAGGATTCTCGATGCGTTGTTCTCGAAAATTATTGAGTAACCGTCCCGTTTACCGATCTTCTTCACAACCTCATGAATTTTTAACATCAGCGACTTAATCATTCGCTGCTCCTCTTTCTGAAGCTCATCCTGAGCATCCGTGACCAGACGTTTGTAGTTGCGCAGGAGACGTTCTATCTCTTCCTCTTTTGTTTTAAGACCTTCCTCTGTAAACAGGTGCCTCTGCTTTTTTACCTGGTCCTGCAGACTTTTTATCTTCTCCTCCATATCACTGATGGTTTTCTGTTTTTTAAGCACTGTTTTATTAAGCTTTTCGTTTGCAGATTTTCCCTCCTCGGAGTCATTTAATGCCCTTTGTAGATCCACAGACGCTATTTTGAGCCCTGCCTCTGCCTTAACCTCCCCGGCGGAAGCGCTCTGAAACAATCCTAGAAGCAAAATCGCCGAAACCACAAAAAACATCTTTTTAAGATTTTCCATACTTTTTCCCCCTTCTATAGCGTAGAAACGAACCTTTGTGTCCGTCTATGTTTTAATAAAAGTACTTCTACTTCTAATCTAAATAAAAAATACAAACCTAGAAAAACGTTCCAAAAGTAAACTCCCACCTGTTGCCAGGCTCATTACCCTTCCTGTATAGGTTTTTGCCCCACTCAAGACGTAACGGGCCGATGGGAGAGATCCACCGGAAGCCAAAACCAGCACCATGCCTGAGGCCATCCCATGCAATGTTCTCGTTATCGTCAAATCCAGCTCCGATGTCGTAAAAGATCACGCCGTAAAGCTGGGCTGACAAAACAAGCGGAGTTGTATATTCTACATTAAATATCAACTCTTTGTTACCACCGAATTCCTCCCCTGTTTCTTTATCAAGAGGTCCGGCCGCTCCATAATCCAGTCCCCTGACAGTGTAAACCCCGCCAACATAGAAACGCTCGTATAGCGGCAGTTCTTCTCCAAAGAGGCCTTCAGCCAGACCAAGCCGGCTGCGGATTGAAAATGCAGAGTTCTTAAAAAGCGGGAAATGCAGGCTTGAGTCAAGAACCGTTCTGTAAAAAGCGTTCTCACCTCCGACTCCGGCAAAAGCCACAGATATAGAGTTACGGCTGCCTTTTCGCGGATAAAGATAGTTATCCCTGGAGTCACGCAAAAGCGAAAGCGATACCTTGCTTGTAGTTCTTTTACCCCACTCGCCCTGCTGCTTAATAATTATTGAGGCGTCTTCAGAAACATCTATTATATCGACACTTTCCAGGTTGTAACCTATGCTACCCCTTACATACTCAGAGAGTTCCTTGCCGACCGTAACGCCAAATCCCTTGGCACGCCTGCTGTAGTCAAAGTAGTAACGCTGCTGGTCATAAATGCTTGTGTTTAGGGAAATCGGCTTGTCGTTCAACCAGGGTTCTTTAAAAGATAAAGAGTAACTGTTGGTTCTACCGCTTTTTTCTCCTTTTAGTTTCAGGGTATATCCACGTCCAAACAGGTTGCCCTCAACGATTTCGACAGTGGCCAAAAGGCCGTCAATAGAACTGTATCCGCCGCCCATTGTCATGCTGCCCGTGGAACGTTCATCAACTTTTATGTCAAGATCCATTAAACCCTCTTCGGGCCTGGGCTTTGGTACCAGTTCAACGGTATTGAAATAGTTAAGATTGTTTATCCGTTCATAGCTTCGTCTAAGCAGCCTTGGGAGGTAAATATCACCCTCATTCAACCTGACCTCACGGCGGATAACTTTATCACGCGTAACCTCATTGCCGAGTATGTTTAATTTGCCGACACGAACAAGCGAATTTTCGGCGATGTTTATCACGATATTAACGATTTTTTCTTCCTGCAAAACATTCAGATCAGGTACCACGTCGGCAAAAGCATAGCCCCTGTCCGAGTAATAGTCGGTTATTGCAATAATATCCGACCTAAGAAGGTTGCCCCTGAAAATATCACCGCTTTTCAACTTGATCAGCTCTTCAATCTTTGAACGCTGAATCTTTTCAGGACCGGTGACGGAAACAGTTCCGGTATAAAACAAATCTCCTTCATTTATACTGATACTGATTTCCATGCTCTTAAGATCATCAGACAGATCGATTACGGGTTCGGCAACCTTGACGGCAATGTAGCCGTTGTTATGGTAAAGGTTCTTAATACGTTCCAGATCATTGCGCATTGCTTCGCGAACATACTTGCCGGAACCTGTTATAAAT
Organism: Nitrospirota bacterium; assembly: GCA_027021335.1. Classification (GTDB taxonomy): domain Bacteria; phylum Nitrospirota; class Thermodesulfovibrionia; order SZUA-242; family SZUA-242; genus JALUUO01. Next base: position 22,042 of record JALUUO010000059.1, on the reverse strand, counting down.
GAAAGTAACCCGGCAGGCTTCGTTTCCATAACAGCGAGTATTTCAGATTCACTCAATGCCTTGTTGCCTTCAAAAGTGATTTTTTTCACCTTGACCTTCTCTCCCTCATCTATCTGGAAGGTGACTGTTGCCTCGTCTTTCGAAATAATTCTTAAAATCGGAAATACCGACACCTGCCAATATCCCTCTGTTTCGTAAAAAAGCCGTATTTTCTCGGCATTGTCATCAATAAGCCTGGAGTCAGCCATAGCGCCGGGGGAAAGCAGAACATGCTCTTTGATTTTTTCTTCGGAGAGCTCCTTGTTGCCGGCAAACTCGACCTTTGTAAGAGACGGTTTTTCAACAAGCACGAAATACAGTATTACCCCTCCTTCAGGGCTTTGGTCAACATCCACCCTAACATCATCAAAGTACCCAATCTCGTAAAGCGTACGTATATCCTGCCTGACTGTTTCCATCGAAAGAGGTTCGCCGACTTTGGTGGACAGCTTAGCCTTGATGCTTTGCGTGTCGATTTTCTTATTACCCTCTACTTTGATAGATTTTACAACCGGTTCGCCCTCGATCCCCCCGGAAATGGCCAAAGTTTCTTGCGCTCCCCATGCCATGGCAGTAACAAAAAAAATAAACAGAGATATTTTTCCAAACACATTTTTTTTCATTAAAAGAGTATGAATTATAATTTGTTAGATAAAGTCAATAAAATTAAAAAATCTAAAAAGTATAACACTCACGTCTTTGTTAGTAAACCCGGAATCAACAGAAATGAACATAAAAATCCTGATGAAAATGGCAAAACAGACTACATAAATCGAAGAAAAACCTCGTTGGAAAGCATGATTCCTCTTGAAGTCAGACAAAGGTTGCCTGCCTTTCTCTTAAGCAGGCCCTCCCTGATAAGCGAAGCGGCCTGCACTTTCATGCCGGGTGTCAGGCTTGACAACTCAACACCCTCGCTTGTGCGCAGAGCGAGCATCACTCTCTCAAAATCAGCGGTTTCACAAGAAATCTCTTCGATACCGGTACAGGGATCTTTCCCACAAAGAAGAGTTTCCACGTACTGCCGCAGTGACGCCGTGTTATGAAACCTGTGTCCGTCTAGAAATGAATGGGCCGAAGGGCCGAGCCCTAAATACTCCCCATGCGCCCAGTAGTTCATATTATGGAGGCATTGTTTTTTATGCCGGGCGAAATTGGATATTTCATATTTGAAAAGCCCAGATTTATCAAGCAGATCAACCGCAGTAAAATACATCTGTTCTACCAATGATTCATTTGGGAGCCGGATTTTTCCGGCATTCAGAGTTCGCTTCAGCGGCGTGTCATCTTCAACCGTCAGCTCGTAAATTGATATGTGCTCAACCCCAAGAGAAAGAGATTGGTAAATACTTTGCTCCCACTGAACGGAAGTTTGGCCTGGAATTGCGTAGATAAGATCAACGCCAATATTGTCGAAACCGGATTTTCTTGCCGCCTCTAAGCTCTTGACCGCCTCGAGCGAGCTATGCGAGCGGCCAAGGAACTTCAGCAACTGATCATCAAATGACTGAACACCAAAACTTATCCTTGTGACTCCCAGGCCTGACAGTGCCTTAAAAAACTCTTCCGAGACAGTTCCAGGATTACATTCTACCGTAACCTCTATAAGCTCAAGTGACAGATGGTTCTGTAGTATCTCGAAAACAAACTCCAGATCAGCCGGAGAAAAAAGGGATGGTGTTCCTCCCCCGAAGAACAAAGTGTCAAATACAAGTCCTGAGCATGATTTAGCTCGCAACTCGACTTCAAGGGCCAGTGCCCGCAGGTAACTGTCTTTAAGTCTCTCGTCCCAGTGAACCGAAAAGAAGTCACAGTAGTTGCACTTGTCTATACAAAAAGGAACATGTAAATAAACACCCGACTTCATATGATATTGTAACCTGCAGCATGCTAGAATAGTATTAAAACAAGGGTTTTTAGACCTTGACACTAAAGGAGGCAACAATGATTACCGGAAAACCGTTTTTGTCCGAAAATAATATCAATACCAGAATTCGGGAGCTTGCTGAAGAAATAACCAACGACTATAACGGTAAAAGCCTGGTAGTCGTTGGCCTGTTAAAGGGAGCCTTCATGTTTTTTTCAGATCTTGTAAGGCATATTCAGGTCCCCATCACAGTCGATTTTATAATCGCATCCAGTTATGTAATGTCCAGTACAAGTGGCAAAGTGAAGGTGCATGCCGACATCAGGGAGCAAGTCAGAGGCAGACACGTACTGCTTGTGGAAGATATCGTGGATACCGGGTTAACTCTGAATCATATACGCGACAACCTCCTTAGCCGTGCACCGGAATCTTTGAAGATATGCACTCTTCTGGACAAGAAGGAGCGCCGGGTGGTGAACGTACCCCTGGATTACGTCGGCTTCACAGTTCCAAACAAGTTCCTTGTGGGATACGGCCTCGACTACGACAATCAGTTCAGGAACCTGCCTTATATATCAGTCTTTAAAAAGAGCGGCTAATGAAGCAAAAATCCCTTTCCACCGCCAAGATCACGCGTCCCAGCCTCTCTCTCCGGCCGTTTACCCGAGGAGCCGTCTTTTCAGGATCCCGGACAGGGCGACCGGACCAAGGCACTGGCCGTGTACCGCAACTGCCGTAATCTGCTCCATGCCACCTTTGGTCTGGAACCATCTGAAAAGACAGCTCAACTGTATCAGGCAATAAGGACGGCATTGTTAAAGACAAACAACGCCATAAATGTAAAGCATGCGGATACAGATATACGGTTGAGCACCGCGGAAAGAGTGCCGAGATCAAGCGGCAGGCGTTGGAATTGTATCTTGAAGGATTAGATTTTCGTTCAATAGGTCGCTTCCTGAGGTGTAGTCATGTTACTGTTTATAATTGGATTAAAGCATATGGAGAGTCGATTGAGGAATTACGTTCAACCGCAGCGCGTAAAGTTGTGGAGATGGATGAAATGCACACCTATATTGGTTCAAAAAAGACTATCGCTGGATATGGATTGCTGTTGATCACTATGGAAAAGGATTCCTCCATTGCGTACTGGGTTCCCGCGACACAGAAACAGGGCGACAGTTATGGAATGCCATCCAACATGAAACCATCGAAAGGATAATGACTGGCTACTGGACACATTATGAGCGGTTCATACCAAAAGAGCTGCATACACTATCTAAAGAGACCTATACGGTGGAAGGCTATAGCAGTTTGTTCCGGCACTTTCCGGCGAGACTAAGACGGAAGTCAAAGTGTTACAGTAAAAGCAAGAAAATGCTTCAGTAATCCGTTATGCTTTTAATGCTTAAATGAAACGGAAACCTTAAATATATATTTAATTAACAGTGCCAATAGTATTTGGGCCGGGTTAACTCGGCAGATAACAGGGGGCACCTAAAGTGAACGCATTATTAATAATAGATGTGCAGAACGACTTCTGCCCCGGAGGTACCCTTGCTGTAAATGATGGGGATCAAATCATTCCTATAATAACTAAAATCCGGGACAGGTTCGACCTGGTAGTGGCGACTCAGGACTGGCACCCTGCCGGCCATAAAAGCTTCGCATCATCTCACAACAAAAATGTTGGTGAAATTATTGAACTAGGCGGACAGCCACAGGTTCTCTGGCCTGACCACTGCGTGCAGAACACACCGGGGGCTGAATTTAAGAAAGGCCTTGAGCTAAAACCAGGAGATAAAATCATCCGAAAGGGTATGAACCCGGAGGTGGATTCATACTCGGGGTTCTTTGATAACAATCACGTAGATGCTACCGGATTGAACGAATACCTTAAATCAATGGGAGTAACCGAGCTGTTTCTTGCCGGACTGGCAACCGACTACTGTGTTAAATTCACCGCTCTGGACGGCATTAAGCTAGGTTACAAAGTAAACGTAATTCTGGAGGCCTGCAAAGCTGTAGAACTTAAACCGGGTGATGCAGAGCGTGCCGTAGCGGAAATGGAAGCCGCCGGAGTCCGGATAATCAAACAGTTCTTAAAACCTCCAACTGCTCTTTACCAGCCCCCATTAAGATAAAGAAGTGTCAACAAATTAAGTGGCAGTTGACATCCGGTTTAATGAATGGTAAATTTGCCAGAATAAGAGTATATAACTAAAGCAGGCAAGACTGCCAGGTTATATACCGGGTTGACTACCTTCTTATAAATGAAGTATTCGTATAGAGCTTATCATGACAAAAACAATAAAAATAATTAATCTATCTGTTTTTTGCATATGGGCCGTTTTGATATCCATATTGTTGTACAAAAACTATAAAGGAGATTCATTAGAAAGAATAGAAGGATTGAGTGAGGCTTTCAGCAAAAATACCTACTGGTATGATATTTACGTAGGCACCAAAAAGGCAGGGTTTTCTAAAACCGATTTCGAGAAGGCTGGTGACGAAATCATAATTAAGTATGAACTCCAAGTAAAGGTAAAGAAGAATGAAAAAGAGACGGTTCTTTTCGAAAAACTAAAGTGCCTCACCACTATGAACTATGCGATTAAGTCATTTGAATATACATCTAACTTTAAAGACGAGAAAGGGATCAAAGTCAGTGGCGAAGCGGACAAAGACGGTATACTCTTTTTTCTTGGCTCCGCCGATAAAAGAACAACACATCAACTATCAACAGACGGAAACGATTTCTACCTGCCTATAACCCTGATACCTGTTATTTACCAGAAAAATCCAACTCCAAACACACCTTTTCTGATAAAAATGCTGGATATAATCAACTTCTCTATTAATGATGTTCAAGTTGTTCTGGAAGAAATCAAGCCTATAAAGGTAGGTATAAACATACTAAGCTTATATAAGTTCAGGGTAGGAGACTCGATATTCTGGATCAACGAAAAAGGCATAGTGGTAAAACAAAAACTTTCAACAGGGCTTACATTTTATGCAGAGACGGAGTATATCGCAAAAGACCCTGCCGACAGAGTTGTTTTTGACTACACATCCTTGCCATACTTCAAGTCGAAACAAGCAATCGCCGATCCAGAGAAACTAACCTCGTTAAAACTTAAAGTAACCGGTTTCAGTTTAGACCAACGACTTTACAAAAGCAGTCTTGTTAATATCAAAAATAATATTCTTACTATAAAAAAAGAAGAACTTGAAGATATAAAGAAAAAAACATATACATTGCCTTATAAGAAAGACGGATTACATTCTTACCTTGCTCCGGACAGGTGGGTTTTAAGTGATTATAAGCCGCTGCAAAATACAGGCCGCATATATGCAGAATCAAACAACAACGACGCACTTCAACTTACAAGTTACTTGACGTCATACCTATATAACCTCCTAAGGACAATGCCGGTTTTCGCAGTATCAGATTCCAAGGATATCCTAAAATCACTTTCAGGTAATTATTTGGAACGCTCTGTCATGTACGCTTCGTATACACGTGCGGCCGGGTTACCAACACGTCTTGTGTCCGGGCTGGTCTATAGAAACGGATATTTTTATTTTCATGCATGGCCTGAGGTCTGGTTTGACAAATGGATCCCGGTAGATCCGGCCTTTTACCAGTTTCCGGCTGATGTAACACACATTCCACTTAAAGAAGGAAGATTAGATGAGATTATTTCTATAATAGATGATTTAAAAGGTATAGAAATAGAAATTCTGGAGACGTCATGATAGAAATACAAAACTGCACTAAAAAGTACGGCGAACTCGTAGCGGTTAATAACTTGTCTCTCAAAATTAATGAATCTGCCATATTCGGGCTTCTTGGCCCAAACGGCGCCGGAAAGTCAACAACAATTAAGATGATGGTAGGCCTTCTAAAACCTGATTCAGGAAGTATCAAGATGGGAGGCTATGATATCAGCAAGGACCCTATTGGTGCAAAGAAAATCCTGGCCTATATTCCTGAAAAAAGCTATATTTTCGACAAACTTACTGCATGGGAATACTTGACCTTTATAAGCGGACTTTACAAGCTGGATGAGAATGTCTTCAAAAATAACGCTAAAGAGTATTTAAATATATTTGGACTCTATAAGTGGAAAGATGAGTTAGTAGGCAATTTCTCACATGGAATGAAGCAGAAGCTGTTACTTACATCTTCTTTTATGAGAAAACCCAAAGTAATTATCTTGGACGAGCCCCATAACGGACTTGATCCGAAGGGCGTAAGATTACTAAAGGACATCTTGTTCAAACTGCGGAGCGAAGGTGTAACGATACTGCTTTCCACACATATAATAGCCATAGCTGAAGAAATATGTGATAAAATCGCCATTATAAATAAAGGGACTATAGCCGCACAAGGAAGCAACAACGATTTGAAAGACCATGCTAAGTCTGATGATAAAACACTTGAAGATATTTTTTTACAACTCACTTCCGGCTACGAGTCATAAAGGAGGTATTTGTTGAAAGAGCTACTTATTCTTCTCTCTCCTGTGGTATGGTCGATAAAAAATAATATTATTCTCTTTAACAGAACGTTTTATAAAAACCTTGTTTTATATACCTTTTCCAGTATTACATTCATAATCTTGATTACAAAGCTGTTAAACACAGGCATGATTAAACTGCAAGGTCTGTCAACAGATGTTTTTTCACTTTTACTAATCAAGGGATATTCGTTAATTTTCGTAATAATCTTTTTTATTCAGATTATTAATGGAGTTATAATATCATTTAACACCTACTATCAGTCAGCAGACTTAGAACTTCTGCTTACTTCCCCGGTAAACAGGATCTCTCTATTTTTTTCAAGACTTGTTGAAACACATCTTAAATCATCATGGATGCTCATAATTTTTGGCATACCATTAATTGTATCTTCAGGTCTTATATTCCATACAAATCCTATATATTACTTTTATTCTTTAATACTGTTTATATTATTTTCGATTATTCCTGTAAATATAGGCATTGGCATGACTATAGTCTTATCAGGCATTTTTTCTGTTATTAAGCTAAGAAAGGCAATTGCCTCCGCAGGGGTTATCACCGTAGTGTCAATAATTACATTACTAAGAATATTTAAACCCGAAAGGTTTGTAAATCCTGAATTATTTGCAAATCTTACGCTCTTTTTAAGTGACTTAAAAACACCTTCTTTTATACTGCTGCCAAACAGGTGGCTCAGCGAGGCTCTTTTTGAATTTCTTAATAAAAACTACAATGATACATTCATTTTTGTAGCGTTGCTTTTTCTTACCCCATACCTAACAGTATTTTTACTGGCATATATATATAAAAAATATCACTACAAAGGCTGGAGCCTATTGCATGCAGAAAGCATGGTTTTAAAAAGCAAACAGGTACAAACATCTTCTGTTTTCAACCTGGCAAAAAAACTGAACGAATCAAAGCTTATTCAGAACTTAACATCAATACTGGATATCCAAAGCAGAACACTTCTAAGCAGGGATTTTAAATGTCAAACCAGAGATATTAAAAATGTCCACCAACTTCTTATTCTTCTTGCATTAATAGCAATCTACTTGCTCAGCATCGCTTCACTGCCGTTAAACTGGGTGGGATATACTGCCCATTTGAAGTACTTTATCTCGTTTTTCAACCTCGGCCTGATATTAGTCATAATTACATCATTATGTGCCAGGCTTGTCTATCCGGCAATTATCTCTGAAGGAAATGCTTTATGGATATTAAAAACATCTCCTATGACATCCAAGAGATATACATGGACAAAATTTTTATTTTTCTTCACTCCTATATTTTTTTCAGGAGAATTACTAACGATATTTTCATCCGTTTTTATAGGTCTCGAAAAACCATTTTTTATTCTAAAAATTATAACAACAGCATTACTCTGTTTTTCCCTGGTAAGTATGACTATCGCCTTTGGCATTTTTAACCTAAAAAATGTGACTGAAGAAAAAACAGGGGAAGAAACAAAAGCAGGCAGCACAATCTATATGATTACTTCGGTTTTACTGATAATCTTTAACTTAGCATTGGAAGTAATCCCCATCTATCTGTTTTTTTTAGAGGAGTCGACAAAAATAGAGTTTACTCAAAAATCATGGTTAATACTTGGAACCTTTGGTCTTACTCTGCTTCTTGTCAACCTGCTTGTAACCTACGCTTCTATGCATTTAAGCGCTAAAAGATTTGATAAGTTTCAACTAAATTAAAAACCTGGTCTTTAGTTGAAGCTCAACTAATAATTTTTATTGTTGTTACAGTCTACGGCAAAAATATCATCCGCCACTCTGGTATTAACAATGCCGGTGGCTATAGCAATAAAACAGCTACCTGCAGGAGCCGGCACACTTGCACCATCATAAGGGTTTGCAACAGGTGGAGGTGGAAGCGCCGCATCTTGTATCACAGAATAAGCGTAAACCGAATCATTGCCGGGTTGAAAAGCAGGAAGAACAGCCTGAATTGCTGCTACATTTGCATCACGAATTGCAAACGTATCACCAGCAACACCAAGGCTGTTTGTATAGACATTGTTCTCTCCCCTGAATTCTTCCTGAAGAAGTCTTAAGCTTTCAAGCTGTGTAACCGCCTCTGAACGTGCGGCTTTTGTTGTAACGCCTACATAACTTGTCACAGCTACCGCAGAGAGAATTCCGATAATGGCTATAACTACTAACAACTCTATCAGGGTAAGACCATTTTCATTATTCATATTCATAAACTATACCTATACGCTCCCTTTATATAGTGCATACAAAATAAGCCGTGGCGCCAAAAAATGACGCCACGGTTTTATGTTTCTTCGGTATTTGTTAACTTTAATTACTCTGCTGTTACCATATTTCTGACAAGCTCTTGCGCATTTGCCGTATCGGCGCCACCAGGACCGTTACTGGCTGCAATTATTACAATAGAGTTAGTGGATGCAGGATCAGCGTAGAAAGTTATTGTACACGGAGGAGCAGCGGTTGGATCTGCCAAAATCGGTGGTGGACCTACTTGTACAGTGCCGAAAAGAGGTTGAGCCGCAGGACAAGCATCCATCGCTATCCAAGGAGAGAGCTCTGCAATAAGGGCAGCAGCACCACATCCACTACCATTACCAGAAAGTCCTTGAGTTCTCGCATCAGCATAACAGTTGGCAGCAGCCGTATTTGCAACACCAGTTAAAGCAAAAAGGGCATCATTTCTTAGATCTACACCTGTTTCCACAGTTCCATTCCAGTCTGAATCAACCTCGGTCTTTAAAGAACCAGTTGTTAAACCTGCGCCTGCTCCCTTCAAAGCTGATTGAAGCCAGTTCTGCAGATCCGCCTCGCCTGCTGCCGCCGCTTTTTCACCATTGGAACTTCTTGCCTTTTCCTGGGCGCCGATATATGCGGGTACGGCTATGGCAGCCAGGATTCCGATAATAGCAACCACGATTAATAGTTCGATCAGCGTAAAGCCTCTTTCGTCTCTTGATTTCATTTTCTCGATTGTTTTAAACATGTCAATTTTTCTCCTTTCGTCTTTTTTGACGGAATAATTTCCTGCTTTAGAATAAAAACCAGATAAACTGGCCTGCTTTGTAAATTTCACCTCCTTATAATTAAAATATTTTAATAGTCCTGTAATCCTAATCCCGCAATAGTTTTAGCAACAAGCATGCCAGTAAGTTTTTTACGATTAACATCTCAAGTAACTGCAATTAATTCCTTGGTTTTCAATACGAAAACCATTATACACAAAAGGAGGTGGAAGTAAAACCCCATGACAAATTTTGTCACCCAGTACTCTTTTTCGGCAGCACAAGCCGGATACTTTAGGGGACAAACGGGTTTAGTTGCAGCTCTGGAGTACCGGCAAAAAGATTATTTCAGAAGCGGCTACTTATCAAGCATGCCATCCGGGGTGTTATGTATTGTAGTTAAAAGAGGCCTGGGGTACGGTTAAAGTTCTAACTTGTTTTCTTATTTTCCACGAAATTGACAACAAAAACCATCTCCATGTATTCTAGCAAGCAACCAAAAGGGCTGCTATTAAAAACAATTCTTCGCTTTTTTTGTGTTCCTCGTGGTTAATATTTTTTCAAATTTTCTTTAAGAGATCTTTCTTAATTATTTTATGTACAATAATTATGTTTGTAAGCATTAATAAAACTTAACAGGTATGACTTCGAAAAACAAAAAAGGTCTCTCGATCGTGATGAGAGCATGGAGTTTTTTCTCCTCGGTAACACTGGCGATTGTACTGATCGCTGTGCTTGCCCTTAGTTCGATTGTAGGCACTGTTATCGAACAAAACGCTATTAAGGCCAGGAATATACAGGTTATTTCCACCTTTGTGGGAGAATCCATGGCTCCTGCAGCTTATAGACTTCTGGATGCGCTTGGTTTTATGGATATGTACCACTCCTGGTGGTTCCTGTTGCTTCTCTGCCTGCTTTCACTTAACCTGCTTGTCTGTTCCTTCGATCGTCTGCCCCGCATATGGAAACTGATCACCGATCCTATAATACCGCTAAAAGAGAACGTAATCCGTAATCTCAGCATTAAAAGGGAAGCGAGCGTCACAGCAACACCGGAAGATGTGAGCAAGGTTGTTGAGGACGTTATAAAAGCAAAGGGATTTCTCCCTAATATCAACAAAGAGGAAGGTGGTTCACTACAAGTCTACGGGCATAAAGGCGCATACTCACGGTTGGGGGTCTATGTTGTTCATGCCAGTATTTTAATTATATTTCTAGGCGCAATCATTGGAGTTATTTGGGGATTTAAGGGCGGGCTGAACCTGACAGAAGGCTCGAGTTCCGATGTAGCGTATCAATACGGAACCGGCAAACCTATCCCGCTTGGATTTACAATAAAGTGCAGTTGGTATGAGACAGAATTCTACGGCGGTTCAGATATGCCTAAGCTATTTAAGAGCGAACTGTCGATCCATGAAAACGGCAAGGAAGTACTAAAAAAATGGATTCGTGTTAATGATCCACTGACCTATAAAGGCATCACGTTCTATCAGTCGAGCTTTGGTTTTAATCCAAATCCTACAAACAGTTGGTTTGTATTTAAGGTAACAGCTCCAGGCGTTACGGAAGAGCTGGTCTGGGCCAGAAAGAACCAGACATTCCAGATTCCTGGGACTCAACATTCAGCCACTGTACTGGACTTTTCTCCTGCCCTGGCCACGGACCGCCAGACAGGACAACTCTTCACATATGCCGAATCTATGAACAACCCTGCGGTTAAAATCCAGTATGCTACCGAAAAGGGTGTTAAAGTCGGCTGGATATGGAAACGATATCCTGAAACCGGAAAACTTGATGAAGGGATATCACTTGAATTCATGCACTACTGGGGCTCTCAGTACACAGGTCTCCAAGTGCGTAAAGACCCTGGGGTCTGGCTTGTCTACCTGGGGTGCATTCTAATGTCGCTGGCCCTGTATGTGGCCTTTTTCATGAGCCACCGCAAGATCTGGATACTCGTTCAGGCCGCTCCTGATAACGGCACTTCTACCAATATCCTGATAGGAGCCAGCGCGCATAAGAACAAGCATTCGTTCCAGAGGGATGTTGATAAAATGCTTTCTAGTATAGTAACAAGGCTGGGAGGAAAAGATTAATGGAAAGTTCAGAGCTTTTTAACATATCAACATTTGCATATATCCTGGCCATGATAGCCTATATAGGCTATCTGGCCTTTAAAAACAAAGGGATAGGAATTGCTGCCACCAGCATAACTGTTATGGGCTTTATAGCGCAGACATCTGCTATCTTGGTGAGGTGGAGTGAATCTTATACTCAGTGGATGCATTTTTCGCCGGATAGTTCTTTTCTGCTTGGTATCGCACGGTCGGCCCCGCTTAGAAACCTCTACGAATCCTTGGTTTTCTTTGTATGGTCTTTGATAATAGTTTATTTAATTATAGAGTTTGCCTACAAAAACAGGTCGTTGGGAGCTTTTGTAACCCCAGTCGCGGGTCTGGCCCTGGCCTTTATAGAAATGCAGGGTATGTCCAAAGATATCGCTCCACTGGTGCCGGCGCTTCAGTCGAACTGGCTGATAGCACATGTGCTTATAAGTTTCTTCGGGTATGGAGCCTTTGCCGTTTCTTACAGCACAGCCAATATACATCTCATAATCGCCTCTACAGAAAAAAAGGCGGCATCTTATCTGTTTTGGTCGTTCACTTTCAGCTTGTTCATCTGGACATTGCTTCTTATGACAGCAAGAACCCTGTTTATGCCGGACCTGCAACCGGCTCAAATTTCCTCATTCTGGTTCTGGACTATGCTTGCTTACCCGGCTCTGCTGTTTATCACCTGGCGTTTCGGACTATCACTCCAAAAACCGCTCTCATTCTTCTCTCTATCAGCCGATATGCTTGATGAAATCACCTATAAAAGCATAGCCGTAGGCTTCCCTTTGCTTACGCTCGGCATAATAACAGGCGCTATTTGGGCAGACAGCGCCTGGGGCACTTACTGGAGCTGGGACCCGAAAGAGACCTGGTCACTCATAACCTGGTTTGTATACGCCCTGTATCTGCACAGCCGGTTAATGAGAGGCTGGCGAGGTAAAAAAACAGCAGTCCTGTCACTAATCGGCTTTATTTCCGTTATTTTCACTTACCTTGGAGTAAACCTGCTTCTTTCCGGGCTGCACGCTTACGGCAGCGGCTGAGGCAATTACAGTAAAGCTTCAACCGACGATCGAACCGTATCTGCAGAAGCCTTAAAAGCTTGCAGTTCATCTTCGGAGAGGGCTAATTTTAAAATACCTTCAACTCCGGAGGCGCCCAGCTTCAAGGGAACTCCGGAGTATACGCCCTCTACACCGTAATGCCCTTCAAGCAGTGCCGAGCAGGGAAGTACACGTTTTTCATCAAGAAGTATCGCCTCTGCCATCTGGACAGCAGCAGCGGCCGGAGCGTAGTAAGCGCTTCCGGTCTTAAGCAGCCCCACAATTTCCGCTCCGCCTGCGCGGGTTCGATCTATAAGCACATCCACACGTTCTTCCGGCAACAGTTCGGTTATAGGAATTCCCGATACCGTTGTGTAACGCGGCAGCGGCACCATGGAATCTCCATGCCCTCCCATGACAAGAGCGTAAACATCCCGGACGGAAACTCCAAGTTCGATTGCGACAAAGCTCCTGAAACGGGCCGAGTCCAGAATCCCTCCCATTCCGATCACTCTATCGGCCGGAAACCCGGTTTTCTGCCAGGTAAGCTGAGCCATTACATCCATTGGATTGCTGACCACTATAACAACAGCCTCAGGTGACGTCCTCCGTATCTCCATAGCTACCGATCCTACTATCTTTGCATTTGCCTGCAAAAGATCGTCCCTGCTCATTCCGGGTTTTCGGGGCAGTCCCGCCGTAACTATTACAAGGTCAGAATCCGCGGTCTCCGAGTACCCATTGGTTCCTGTAACGGCAGATGAAGAGCCCCAGACCGGACAGGCCTCTGCCATATCAAGCGCCTTTCCCTGTGGAACTCCATCCGTAATGTCCACCAGCACCACATCCCCAAGGCCTTTTTGAGCAATAAGCTGCGCAGCCGAAGCTCCGACATTTCCGGCTCCTACGATTGTAATTTTGTTTTTCATTAAATAATTCTCCTTTCCCTGAAAAATATTCTACGTGAAACAGCAAGAAAATTACATTTTCACAGCTTCTGTTAAACTATATAGTTATGCCCGCAAGAGATCTTATAATCGAAAACGCACGCCAGAACAATCTTAAAAACGTAACACTTTCCCTGCCCCAGGATAGGGTGATAGTGATAACAGGGGTGAGCGGCTCAGGAAAGTCATCACTCGCATTTGATACCATATTTGCCGAGGGCCAGTGGCGATTCATAGAATCTCTCTCCACGTATGCCCGTCTGTTTCTCGAAAAGATCGACCGGCCGGATGTCGACTCTATCCGAAACATACGTCCTGCCATTGCTCTTGAGCAGAGAAACACTACACGCGGAGCACGTTCAACTGTCGGCACAGCCACAGAGCTGTACGATTACTTCCGTCTTCTCTACGCCGCGCTTGCGCGGCCGGACTGTCCATCTTGCGGCAGGGAGCTTTTCAGGTGGACACCATCAACAGCAGTAGCTCAACTGATCGAGACCAGATCAGGAAACCGTGCCCTTATATGTTTTGAGTCAGCGGCGGATCGCATCGAGATGCTGCGCAGACAGGGATTCCTCAGGTTCAGACAAAACGGTAAGGAAGTAGAGAAAGATCCCTTACCCGGCCTGATAGAGGTTGTCGTGGACAGGCTTGTGATCAGCCAGGAAAACAGTAGCAGACTTTCCGATTCTTTTGAGACGGCCTGGAAGCAAGGTCAAGAGATGGTTATTGTAGATATGCTGCAAGGGGGTGTGGAAAAATTTTCATCCAGGCTTACCTGCAACGATTGTGGTACTAGTATGCCGGAGCCTCAGCCGCTTCTGTTTTCGTATAACCATCCAACCGGCGCCTGTCCAGGTTGTAACGGATTCGGCAATATACTAAGCTACGATCCAGACCGTGTTATTCCTGATAAAAATCTCTCACTGGCCCGTGGTGCAATTGAGCCATGGTCAAAGCCGTCTCACTATGAATGGCACCGGCAGTTCCTGGACCAGGCAACCCGGGCCGGCATTGATATAAACACACCATTCGCTCAGCTTCCGGCTAAACAACAATCTCTAATTTTTGATGGAGCTTCCGGCTTTTACTCTGTTACAGACTTTTTTAAAGAGCTGGAATCACGCCGCTATAAACTTCATATTAGAGTTTTTCTCAGCCGGTACCGCCGGGCCTTTCCATGCCCCGACTGCGGCGGCGCACGCCTGCGCCAGGAATCGCTCGGTTACCGGATTGCGGGCCGATCAATCGCCGACATTGCGGAAATGCCGCTTGACAAGCTTGACCAGTGGCAGGCTTCTCTGACACTGTCTGAACACCAGCGCAAACTTACCGGCGAGATGCTCCGCCTAATACAAGAAAAGCTTCGGTTTCTTCGCCGCGTAGGCCTGGATTACCTTACAATGTCCAGGCAGAGCAGAACCCTATCCGGCGGTGAAGCCCAGAGAATAAACCTTTCCAACCAGCTTTCCGCACGGCTGACCGGTACGCTTTACGTTCTGGATGAGCCTACTGTAGGGCTGCATGCAAGGGATACGGAGCGGATTCTGTCTATCCTCAAAGACCTCTCAAGAACCGGCAACAGCGTTATAGTGGTTGAACACGACAGGTCGGTTATAGAATCGGCGGATTGGATCGTCGAGATGGGACCCGGCGGAGGGCACCAGGGTGGTAAAGCTCTATACAGTGGAAGCTCAAAAGTATTTCATGCCACAGATACTCTAACAGCCAAATATATCAGCGGAAGGGAGACAATACCAACTCCACATGCATGGCGGCGCAGAAAACCGGCAAACTGGTTACACCTTGAGGAGGCCTCGGCCAACAACTTAAAAAATGTTACCCTGTCAGTGCCGCTTCAAACATTTACGTGCATAACCGGTGTGTCCGGCTCGGGTAAATCCACACTGATAACCGGCACCCTTTACCCTGCGGTATCCTTAGCTCTTAAAGCGGATGAATTGGAGGGGATTAAAACATCCTCTTCAGATCTTTTATTTAAAGGAATTAAAGGTGTTGAACATCTAAGAGGAGTTAAACTCATAGATCAAACGCCGATCGGTCGTAGCCCAAGGTCAAACCCTGCCACCTATCTGAACGTGTTTAACTACATCCGCAAGGAATTCGCCGCACAACCCGAGGCAAGACGGCTGGGGCTTCCAGCCGGCCATTTTTCTTTCAATGTCCCGGGAGGACGGTGTGAAACATGCAAAGGCGAGGGGAGTCAGAAGCTGGAGATGTATTTTTTTGAAGACCTCTACGTAATGTGTGACGAGTGCAAGGGCCGCCGTTATAAGTCCGAAGTTCTTTATATCACGTACCTTGGCAAAAACATCCACCAGGTGCTTAATATGACAATTGACGAAGCAATAGACCTGTTCTGTGCTGTCCCGGCCATCACAAAACGTCTTACCCCACTTGTGGAAATCGGGCTCGGATACTTGAAGCTAGGCCAACCGGCTCCGACCCTTTCCGGTGGTGAGGCACAGAGGCTGAAAATATGCGCTGAACTCGGCGCCACATCCAGTCGCGGAAAAGTGCTTTACATTCTTGACGAACCCACAACCGGGCTTCATTTCCATGATATCAAAAAATTTCTTACAATTTTAAACCGGCTGGTGGACGACGGTAATACCGTGCTGGTCGTGGAACATAACCTCGACATGATAAAGTGTGCCGACTGGGTAGTGGACCTAGGGCCGGAAAGCGGTGAGTCTGGAGGCTTTATTGTAGCCGAAGGACAGCCGGATGAGATTGCGTATGTAAAGGCATCCCATACAGGGCAGGCATTAAGAATCATGAAGGGTGAAAAATAAAGGGTGAAGGTGTGACCGGCTTAAGCCGGTCCACTACTTCTTTGTGGTTGTGTTTTTCTTTGCCGATCCGGATGTTTTTTTCCCCTCGAGATTTGCTATTTTTTCTTCCAGCTTACGTATTTTATTAATGATCGTCTTAGCTTTTGAATCTTCGATTGTAATCTTTTCCTGCTTATTGAGGTAATAAACCCTTGCACCAAGCTCAGCAATCTCGTTATGGACCTTGGTTTTAAGGTCGAAGCTCTGGTAGCGCTTCTTGCCCTCCTGGGTTAACGCATCCACCTTCTTTGCTGCCAGAGTTGCTCCGGCTTTGACCATGGACATCCCTTCCTTAATCCCTTTTTGAACATCCTTTTTGACCTCTTCCCAAAATTCCATGTCTTTTAAAAACCTCCTTTAGGACTAGTTTTATAAAAAAAGCATACCCTAAAAACAGGCAGTCCGCAACAGTTTTTTTCAGGACATCTGTCCCACTTTTTCCAGGAATTTAATAACAGCCTCTATACCCTTATAGAACTGGGTTGTTTCGAATTTTTCGTTCGGAGAGTGAAGCCCATCGTCCGGCAAGCCGAGTCCCATAAATATTATGTCCAATCCCAGTATAGAGTTAAAGACATTGGCAACCGGTATTGATGCGCCTGATCTGGTAAATACCGGGCGCCTGCCAAAAACCTCTTCCATCGCAATACCCGCTGCCTCAAAATACGGGCTTTCCGTATCCAGAAGCACTCCCTTTGCCAAGTATACGGGCTTGCAGGAGATATCCACCCCTTTTGGAGCGATTTTTTTAACATATTCCGTGGTCTGTTTCAGAATAATATCCGGCTCCTGCTCAGGCACAAGTCTCATGCTTATCTTTGCTCCGGCTCTTCTGGGCAACACAGTCTTTGCCCCTTCTCCCTGAAAACCTCCGTATATACCGTTTATATCAAGAGAGGGTCTCGACGTTATTCTCTCGTATGTCGTGTATCCTGTTTCACCCCAGTCTTCCTTCACCCCTGCCCTTGCGAGAAAATCCGCCTTATCAAATGGAACCTCGGCAGCATATCTCCGGTCTTTTTCCGTGATTTCAACCACACTATCGTAAAAGCCCGGGATTCTAACCCGGCCTGAATCCAAATCCAGGAGTTTATCCAGTATGTGAGCCAACGCACTTAAGGGGTTGACGATACCACCGCCATAGACTCCTGAGTGCAGATCACGAACCGGACCGGCAACTTCTAGTTCCATATAGGCTATTCCACGCAGACCGTAATCAATAGAGGGGACATCCTGCCGTATAAATGCCGTGTCTGAGATCAAGACAAAATCCGCTGCAAGCTTCTTGGGGTTTTCGGACGCCCACTTTTCGATCGAGACGCCACCTGCTTCTTCCTCCCCCTCTATAATCAGTTTTACGTTTACAGGCCACTTTTTATCTCCCCACTTCTTTGAGAGTTCTCTAAGCGCAAACAGGTGAGCCGCAAACTGTCCCTTGTCGTCAGAGGCCCCACGGGCAAATATTTTTCCGTCTTTTACAAGCGGGGAAAATGGAGGGCTATGCCATTCACCAAGCGGGTCCACCGGCTGAACATCATAGTGGCCGTAAAGAAGAACCGTCGGATTGGCAGTGTCATCTATCCTGGCGGCATAAACCAGGGGATGCCCGTTATCCACCGTATGTAGTTCAACAGTTTCGATACCGGCCATACGGACACGCTCAGCCACCCAGTCCGCCGCCTGTCTCATATCATTTTTATGGGCGGGTAAAGTCGAGATGGAGGGAATCTTAAGAAACTCTATTAGTTCTTCAAGATATTCGGGATATTGTTTCATTTCTGTTTTTTATTATTACTCAGCCGTGCTTCAACCGATGGGTATCTGCTCATGTCGGTGTGCGGCAGAAAAAGAGCTGACATGTACTCATCCATAAAATTAGGCGAGACGGAAAGCTCGAGATAGGTCATTTTTGCTGCAATCTCCTGTGCCTCAGTTCGTATATCCTTCGAAAGGAGGCAAAGATAAGAACCTATAATAGATGTATTTCCCAAAAAGACAAATTTATTTCTTTCAACATCAGGAAGCATGCCCAGAAGTACCGCCTTTTCTATGTTAAGGTAGTTGCCGAATCCGCCGGCGATATAGATTTTATCGATCATGTCCATGGTAAAACCGATATGGTTAAGTAAAACGGAATATCCTGCATGTATGGCAGCTTTAGCCCTGAGGATGTTTTCTATATCCGGCTCGGTCAGAACAACCTCCACATCTCTCTGCTCATCCCGGTAAAGAACAATCTCCATACCGTCTTCACCTTTTCTTACCTGTGGTGATACCGGCTGCAGCTTACCCCTCTGGTCGATTATGCCCTTAAGAAACATATCGCCTATGGCATCAATCATGCCCGAGCCGCAGATGCCCAGAGGTTTATTAACGCCTCCCACAACCTTGAGCTTGGGTATAAATGTTTCAGAAGAAAATTCAACTCCTTCGATAGCTCCCTCGGTAGCCCTCATACCGCACTTTATTCCACTTCCCTCGAAACAGGGGCCGGCAGAACAGGCTGCCGTCATGAGCATTTCATTATTACCAAGCACTATCTCGCCGTTTGTGCCTATATCCATAAACAGGCTGAAAGCCTCTCTTTTAGCCATGCCGGAAGCGACAACTCCGGCAACGATATCGCCTCCCACATAGCTGGCCACGCAGGGAACAGTAAATATAGGCGCTCCGTTGTTGATGCGGATTCCAACCTGCCCGGCATGGATCTCTGGATAGGAATTTGCCGCAGGGATATAAGGCTCTTCACGAATGTACTGCGGATTCAGGCCGTAGAAAAGCTGTGTCATGGTGGTGTTTCCGGCTATAACAACGGAATCCACGTCGTCAGGTGTCAGGCCGTGTCTTTCAAGAAGCGGGTCGAGCAGAACATTAATATCGGATCGGATCGCTTGTTGTAATTCTTTCATCCTTCCCTGCTCTGTTGCATGAACAATACGGTTGATAACATCATCACCAAACTGCATCTGCGAGTTATAAGTTGATCCCACATCCAGTAGTTTGCCGGTTACCATATCCACCAGATAAAGAACCACTGTTGTTGTACCTATATCCACTGCCACACCGTAGTGGGCTGTTGCCTCGCTGCCTGGATGCACGGCCAAAAGCTCAGGGATTTCACCGGTACCGATGGTGACGGTTACTCTCCAGTTATCCTTTCTGAGAGCGTCCGGCATCAGCCGTAGCAGACCATAGCGTACATGCAGCCGCTCCGCAGAGTCAGGGTCTTCAATATTAAGACCACGCTTTATCCGTTCAAGATCACTTATGTTGTCTTCAAGAGTTGGGTGCTGCAGTTCAAGGGGAATACGCCTTACCAGAGGAGAAAGAACAATGCCGAATTTTTCTTTGAGTTTAATCAGGTCATCAGCACGTCCTACAGCTATCTTATCACCGACAATAAGCCTTGATTCCTCAGGAATCTCTATACTGACATCGCTTTTAGGATAGGTCTGACAAGCCAGTGTGTAACCTTGATCAAGGTCCTGCTCTGTAAGTCTTATCACAGAGCGCTTGTCAGCTTCACCGTGAGTGATGCGCACCTTGCACTTGCCGCAGATACCTTTGCCGCCGCAAGAGGCGACAAGATACACTTTTTCTCTTCGAAGGGTGGCAAGTATACTTTCGCCCGGCAGTGATTCGATCTTCTGTTCGTTTGGTAGAATTATATGCATAGTCCAATTAGCTTAATTAAATCAGGAACGGAAAATCAAAGTAAACATCTACGACAGCTACGATGAATTTGACATATTAAGATTATTTCGTAAAAATTATAAGTTCCGGTTTTTCCGGCCATACCACTTGCAGGAAGGTTAATGAGTGAAAAAGGCGAAAAAAAAGCCCAAAAAAAAGCGTATCAAGCTTGCCGGCTTTAATAATCTTACAAAAACCCTGAGTTTTAACATCTACGACATATGTTATGCCGCTACGGCCCAGGCACGTAAAGAGTACCTGGAATATATTGATGAGGAATATAACTCGAAACGGCTGAAAAAAATAATGCACGACGTGGCCGATATAGTCGGGGCAACCATCCTCAATACATCGACCCAGGACTATGATCCAATGGGCGCCAGCGTTACAATGCTGATAAGTGAAGATCCAAACTGTCCGCTGCCTGAGACTCAACTGTCTCATCTGGACAAAAGTCATATCTGCTCGCATACATATCCGGAGAGTAACAGAAGAACAGGAATCTCTACATTTCGGGTTGATATAGACGTAAGCACCTGTGGACAGGTTTCGCCGCTTAAAGCTTTGAACCATCTTATTTCAAGCTTCGAGTCCGATGTAGTTCTTATCGATTACAAAGTTCGCGGATTCACGCGTGATACCAAGGGCAGAAAATTGTTCATCGACCATAAAATTCTTTCGATCCAGGAGTTTATCAACAAAAAGCTGCTCAAACGTTATCGTACGATTGATTTCAATATTTACCAGGAAAACCTGTTTCACACAAAGATGATTCTAAATGAATTCAAGCTGGACGAATATCTATTTGGCAGCGCAAGCGGCGATCTGAGCGAAGAAGGCAAAGAGGCTGTAAGTACTATGCTGGACCACGAAATGACCGAAATATTCTATTCGAAAAATATATATCCAGCAAAAATACGGTAGCAGGCCGCGGCTGTATCCAGCATCCGGAAAAGGACATTGTTAATTAAGTATAGCTTCAAGGTTTCAATTCCATTTAAGCATTAAAGGCATAACGAAGTACTGAAACATTTTCTTGCTTTTACTGTATAACACTTTGACTTCCGTCTTAGTCTCGCCGGAAAGTGCCGGAACAAACTGTTATAGCCTTCCACAGTATATAGGTTTCCGCTTTAGATTGTGTATGCAGCTCTAAGGTAATGGTTTAACTTATCTATACTTTTTAATAATACCAAAACCAGCTCACCCTCTACGCCCTCTGCGGTTAAAAAGAAAACCACAGAGGGAATAGAGGCGGTAGGCGTTATGGAGTTATTACCTGCACAGGTGTGGAGGTGAAGGTGTTTATCGTTACGTTTCCCAATTGGCCGGACCAGTTAGATCCCCACGCCCACACCGTGCCGTCGGTTTTAAGCGTGAGGGTATGGGCACCTCCGGCAGCGATGGCGGTTACGTCGGTAAGACCGCTTACCTGCATAGGCGTAGTGCTGTCATCTGTCGTCCCGTCGCCCAGTTGTCCGGACCGGTTAGCCCCCCACGCCCACACCGTGCCGTCGGTTGTAAGTGCGATGCTGTGTCTCCATACGGCAGCAATGGCGGTAACATACGTGAGTCCGCTTACCTGCACAGGCGTAGTGCTGCCATCTGTTGTCCCGTCTCCCAGCTGTCCGGACTGGTTACCCCCCCACGCCCACACCGTGCCATCGGCTTTAAGCGCGAGGGTATGGCGACCTCCTCCCGCGATGGCGGTTACGTCGGTAAGTCCGCTTACCTGCACAGGCGTAATGCTACAAGGACTAGAATAATCACCACATGTTTCAGTCGTTGTTACCCCCAACTGTCCGGACCCGTTATTTCCCCACGCCCACACTGTGCCATCGGCTTTAAGCGCGATGGTATGGCGACTTCCTGCAGCAATAGCGGTTACGTCCGTAAGTCCGCTTATCTGCAGAGGGATAGAACTGCAAGGACTGGAATAAGCACATGTTT